>NZ_JACLCT010000048.1:0-26656 GCF_014218915.1 Chryseobacterium sp. C2(2020) | reverse complement strand
GAAGAAAAATTTTGTTGGATTGAATGGGAAATGGATGGTTTGAGGGTGGAAGTGTTGGAGAGAAAGGAGTTTGTGGGGAAAAAGAGTTAAATAGGAAAAGTATATTTAAAAAGTGAGGTATTGACTTTTGAGATCGTCTCTTTTCTTTATTATATATGTATTTAAAAATCCAGTATAAGAGAATCTCTTGAGGCACCTACAAATGAAAAGTCTGTCGGTATCTTAGTAAGGCTTCTGAAATTCCTAGCCCCGATAGAAACGGCATCCTTTTGGGTTGTGGGCGAAGCGAAGCGTAGCCCGTAACCCAAAAGATACAGTGGATAGCGGGAAATAGCTTCTTATAAAAAGGAGGAAAAGTATAGGTGTAGACGGATTTTAAAACAACCGTGATACTTCCTGAGATTTAATAGTCGTTTTCTGACCGTAATAATAACGGAAATATTTCTCGAAATTAAAGAAATCGCTTTTCTAAGAACTTATATATATAGTAGCCGATGAGACAGCCAACGGTGTCTGCCACAATATCTAAGGTTTCCATTGATCTTCCCAATCCCATTTCTTCCTGAAGGATCTCGGTAAGAAATGCATACAGCAGAATGATCTGGATGAAATAGTAAAAACGGATTTTTGGAAATGCAGCAATAAAAAAGAAACCTAATGCCGCAAAAATGCTTAGATGCAAAATCTTGTCAATACCGCTGAACATAAACCAATATTCATGGTTTTCTTCACCGGGCTTGAGAAGCATATAAGTAAGAAATGCCCAATAAATGGGCAATATCTTACTGAATATTTTTGAAATCTTATCCAATGATTGCCTGATATTCTTCCGCAGAAAGTAATTCTGAATGATCTGCACCTTCAGCAACTTCTAATTTGATGATCCATCCGTTTCCATAAGGATCTGAATTTAACAATTCAGGTTGGTCTTCTAATTCTGAGTTGAATTCGATCACTTTTCCTGAGATTGGCAAGAATAGATCTGAAACTGTTTTTACAGCTTCTACACTTCCGAAAACGGCACCTCCTTCAAGATCATCATCTACGGTGTCTACATCTACGTAAACGATATCTCCCAATTCTCCCTGTGCGAAGTCTGTAATACCGATTGTAGCAACGTTTCCTTCAATCTTGATCCATTCGTGATCTTTCGTGTACTTTAATTCTGATGGTGTGTTCATTTTTAATTTTTTATTTGTACAAATGTATTCAAAATTCCAGAAGGTTCAAATATCGGATATAAAAAATGTCCCTCAAAAACTGAGGGACATTTAAATTTATTTTCGTTCTAATTAGAAACCGCCTGAGTCTCCGAATGTAAACGTGGCAGAAATACCTGCTCTGATTGTTGACAACGGGAAGGCTGTTGAGATTTTATATTTAGAAGTCATCTGCTCATAGAATACTCTAAGATTAAGGTTCTGTGATACATTATAATCTGCTGAGACTTTAATGTTCATCAATCTCTGACCTCCGGTAACCTGAGAATCATCCAGTAAAATGTTGGTGATGCTCGTTTTGCTGTCTCTCAGCGAGAAATCTCCTCTGATGTTCAGATCACTTCCTTTTGCTTTTCCTCGTCCTCTCACATTCGTCATTCCTAATCTGAAGTTTCTGATGATATATCCTACTCTCACAACATATTCGCTGTTTGAATCTTCTGTTAAGGTATGGTTTACCAATCCGAGTAACAATGTTCTTAATCTGTTGTACTGAATACCCAACTGAATATTATTTCTCATCGTCATGTCTACTCCGATCAAAGGTGAGAAATTTTCTACGTAACCTACCTGAGCAAAAGTGAACGGATTGATATAATCGTCATTAATATCTCTCTGCGTTGCATCGTAAGCATTAAGACTGTTGAAATAATCGATACTGGACTGAATTCCTGTGGCTGTATAAGTCGCCTGATAAGAATGTAAAAGATCAAACTTGGAGAACTGTCCGTTGATGATCGGGATATTTCTCAACCCTGAGTAAGTGATCTTCCAGTTTGGAATCGGAAGTCCTGCTTTTTTAGGGTTGGTCATTTCTTTTACTGTTTTTCCTTCCACCGCAGCTCTGAATGCAGGAATCAAAATATAGGCATTTGAAATTCCATAACCGTCTTTGAATCCATTTGGCTCTAAAGCGCCCTGCTTCTGCTGAGATAAAGCCTGTGCATTCTGTCTTATTGCCTGATAAATTGCCGCTCCGTCTTTGAATGCTGTCTTTAATAAGACCACCGAGTTGGAGTAGGTTACCAAATCATTTGCAAATGTATAGTTCGGATTGGCAACTCCCGTATTCGGATCTCTGTAATTAAATCCTGTATGGGTAAAGTTTCGGTTATAATTATGCAGTGCACTGATGTCTATTCTGAGATCGTTCATCGGCATAACCTGCAAATTAGCCCGCAGCTCGCGTGTCGACATTCGTACATAAGGATCTGTCATAAATTCGGAATCACTTACCCATCCGTTTTCCATTACCGTTCTTCTGATGTCTGCCTGAGATCCGAAAAGGAACCCGATGGTTGGACCTCCCAAAGTCTGTCCGTAACCATACCAGTTCGGAGCCGATAATAACCCCGGAAGCACTGTTCCGTTGTTTTCAGAATAATTGATATCTAACTGCTTCATGGATGTTAATAAATACGCCATGCTCTGAAGCGGAGTCAGTCTGTTTTTAAACTTATATCTTTTATAAGCATATCTGTTTTTCTCCCACTGTTGCGTATAAGCATTGTTTAATGAATCTATTTCCTGTTTACGTTTCTGCAATTTTGCCGAAATATTTTTGAAATACTTAAACTGTCCAAAGAACTTCGTAAAATCTGCCGTTCCGGTTGCCTGAATGACATTTGTATTCTGACCGATTGAACCTAAGCTTCCGTCCGGACTTGCCAGTAACACCGTAGATCTTGCATTCCAGTTGTAGGTAAATCCGTATCCTAATTCCGCATCGATGAAATCGAGATATGGCAGATACTGGAACGGTAATTTATAGTTTAACTGAACTCTGTGGTTATATAGTACAGGTCTACCCGCTCTTAATACGTTTCCGAAAATAGAACTATTGTCCATTGTATTAACGTCCACATTGTCATTCAATGTTCTGGTTGCCGAGTTAATTTCCAGTTTTAAAGATTTGGTAAAATTAAATCCTAAACCATACTGCCATCCGAAATAGAAGTTTCTGTTTTTAATCGCTGCAAAATCATCTCCATAGTTTCCTGTAAGGATGGCATCGATATTTCTAAACTGCAACTCGTTGTAATTTCTGTCGATTTCTGTTCTGAAAGAGAATCTTGTAGGAACAGGATTAAAGTTAAATTCTTTTACCCATCTCAGGTATTTCGTAGACTTCGCCGTATCGCTGATCATTTTATTGAACGGACGGATTACCCAAGGTTTGAATGTATAGTTGTAATCCACATACCCTCTCAGATACTGTCTGTAATTTTTCTTGGTATAAATATCTCTATAATAATCGTCGTTGTAAACCGCCGTTACCGATACGTTTTCGATATCGTAGAACTTAGGTTTCCTGTTCGGATTCATTCTTTCTTTATGCATATTCACAACGCCGATGCTTCTTTGCTGTGTATAAGTTCTAGCTACTTTTTTAAGCTGCTCTTTGTTTGCTGCTTTCTTAAACTCTACATCCGTATCCAGAGGATTGTACTTCGGATCTTCAATAGTCTGAGAATAAGAATAGTTTACCGGAATTTTAACTCCTGTTTTTTCAGGTAAAAATTTATCTACATTTACTGCGGTATTGATGCTGAATGCAGACTGAGTCGACTGGTTTCTCTCGGCTGGTTTAGAATCAATGTTTCCAAATCCTACTGAAGTATAAGAAGCACTTGTATTCACGGTTGCAAAATCTCCCAGGTTGAAGTTTAAGCTCGCATTTCCTGCATACCCTCCGTCATTTTCTATTTCAGAGAGACGGATTTCGTTTACCCAAAGAATCCTGTCGAGTGCTACAGCTCCGGAAGTTCCTCTTTCGAAACCATTTCTGACACCAATCATGATGGTTGTAATGTTTCCTAAACTTGGACGTCCTTTGATGTAAAGACTTTTAAAAGTATTCCCCGGATCAAAAACCTCATCTTTTAATCTTTGTACAATTTGCGTAGGGTGATTTTTATCTCTTCTTATTTTAGCATCAACAAAATCCTGAATATTTAAATCCACATCATTTTCCATCGGCCAGATTTCCATAGGTGTTGTAGCGTTAGATGGTGTGATGAAGAGTGAAGATTCATATTCATAGTAGTTATCCGTGGCATCACTACCCAAACGGATGAAGAATTTAGTTTCTTTATTAAAACCGAATACTCTTTTACCAGGATCCTGAGCGTGTACAAAAAGTTTTAATTTTTTGTATCTTCTCATATCCAGAGAAGTATTTTTAAATACCCCTCTCGCTTCAGATGGAGCAAGGGATGTTGTTTTTAAATATAAAGAAGCTTCATTCTGTCTCTGTGCCCCTGCATTACCGCTTAAAATCTGTCTGTCGATTCCCGGAGGCAAAACGTAAGGTGGCTGGTTCAGTGCATTTTCTTCAATATTTACACTTCCCACTTCGAAGTTATCGTTATTTGTAGTGGTTGTCCCTTCATCCGTAGCTCCTGAATTTCCTGTATTTGCAATATTTTTAGGATATTTTCTCCAGTCTGATCTCACCAAATCCATTGTTCCGAATCTTAATGTTGAAGTCTGGTCAAAACCTGTTAATAATAATCTTGCAAATCTTACATTATTCAAAATAGAAGCATCATGATCTCCTGCCGTATTTACGTACTGGGAAACCGGAATTCTGAACAAATACCATTTTACCTGCGAAGTCTGCCCATTCTGGAATGATGCCTGAACTGTTTTAACGTCTACGATATTATTCTGTCCTAAAGTAAGGCTTCCCGGCGTTAAGCTTACCTCATACTGGTTGTAGCTTTCTGTCTGATCTAAGTTGTAATCCTTATTAATATCTTCTGCATCCGGAGTCTGTGAAGCCACTTCTAAAGAATTGCTCTGAGAGTTTCCTTCCGGATTTCTGAAATACTTGTATCGCTGAACCAAAGATGAAGCCTGAGTTCCGGTGAATTTTTCAGACATATAGAATACAAAATCATCTACTGCAGGGTCGGAAACATTGGTAACCGGATTGATAAATGTATTTCCAAACAATGCCGCTTCCTGATCCGAACTTAAACCGTCATACCCCAAATCCTGAGCGGTTCTGTCTGCTCCTTCACTTGAGAATGCATAAAGAATCGGTGGCTGCTTTGGCTGTGTTCCCCAGTTTGAAGCCGTAGTAGTAGACGGAGCTGAAGGCGTTGGCAATCCGTTTTCGTACTGCATCTGTCCGTCTTTCAGAATATCTTCAGAAACGTTCCCTAAATGCAGTAAAAGTTTTGGATTGGTACCCAAAGTATTTCCGTCTGCATAAGGATCCATCATCCAGAATTCAACATATTCGATGTTTGAATTCACGAAATTGGAAACGCTGATCGGTCTCATGATTCCCGCCCATCTCTGTGCAGTTGTTTCTGTAGCCGGATTGGAGTTGTAAGGTCCTTTTTCTGCCGGATAATACGAAATATCAAATGTATTGGTATACGTCTGTTCTCCTGCTACAAAATCTCTGTTGTTAAAAATTTCTGAGAACTGAACTCTTCTTGAAGCGTGATTGGAAACTGACTGCGGCGTAATTCCTGTCGGAGCCTTTCCTCCTACTCCATAAAATCTCGGATCGATGTTATACCATGATAACAAACCTCTTCCATATCCTTCCGTGATATCATTATTTTTTCCAGCTCCTGTAAATAAAGGATCAGATTGATTCTTTTCCGGCTTTGAAGCTAAGCTCCACGCTGTAGGTTCTTTTAAGGTAATTTTTGAAGTGGTCTGTTCAAAATCATCAATATAAGACTGATCGTTGATTCCTTTATTTAAACCGGGAAGTAAATAAGCTGCCTCCATTTTGAAATTCAGATTGGATGGTGCTTCTGTATTTACCAAAGGTATTTTATCTGTTAATCTCGTAAGGAACGGAAGCTGATTGTTGTACATCAAATTGATTCCTGCCATTGTGTTATTAACAGCTTCCTGACCATAGTTTACTTTTTGAGTAAGCGGTGATTCGGAATAGTTTACAACGGTTCCTCCCAAGATAAAGTTTTCATTGAATCTCCTTTCTAAATTCAATCCCATGAATCTCTTTCTCTGGGTATTGAATGTTAACTGGTTTTCCAATGAAATATTAATTGCCTGTCCGGATTGTTTTACCTGCTCATTGATGATGGTAACGGTTCCCAACATATAATCTACGGTGTAGTCTATTCCTTCCGTAAGCTGAACTCCGTTTGCAGAAACTTTTACGGAACCTTGAGGAACATTAACTGCTCCCAAAGAAATTCCCTGTCCCTGAACGCCTTTGTAACGACCTTCGATGGTGTAACGCTGTGCAAGATTGCTGGATGTAGCAACCTGTTTCTGCTGACTGTAGAGATCTGAGAATACGTACTGTGGATCGTTACTTCCTATGACATTCTGGATATAGCTTCCAAATGGCTGAACTTTAGTAAAGATCACTCTTCCTGTTTCCGGACGTATGGTAATTCCGTTAACAAAGTCGAAAATACCGTCTCCTGTTGAAGTTCCGTTGTTCTGCAAATCTCCGTTCGCATTCAGTCGGTCCCAGTTTAATAATTTAATTAATGGAACATTGTTTACCTGTGGATTATTGGCAACCGGAAGATAATTTACTTTACCTCCGGATTGTGGATCTCTGTATAATACGTTCAGGATGAATCCGTCCTGATTAACCTGTCCTGCATCCAGAGAATAGATGTTTTTCATCATCAGATTCCACATCGGCGAAGTTGTTTTTACCGTTGTATTCGGCTTCAGAAGTTTCGCCATTAAAACCGTACTTTCCTCAGAGAATTCCCCGACTTTGTACACCTGATTGCTTCCGTTCACCGTGTAGGAAAAGGAAACCGCCAAAAGCTGATTATCGTTCAGTTTCTGGTTTAATGAAATGTATCCTAACTGCGGTTGTAAGGTATATTCGTTGGTATTTAATCTTCTTGCTTTTTTATTGAAGATAAAGTGTTCACCATCCTGATAAACTTCTGTTGTTCCTGTCGCAACAGGAAGGTTCTGCCCTTTGATGGCATTGTATGCAGTACTCGCATCTCTTAACCCAGGTAATCCGTTAATCGTGGAATACAGGTTGAAACCCGGTTGATTATTATCCGGAAGAACTCCTGGAGCATCTCCCAAATCTCTGATTCCGACAATACTTTTCTGGTACTGTAAGTTGCTGTTCCCCTGATCCAGAACCCAGACTTCCAGTCTTGTAATGCTGATCTTTGAATTGATCTGAGGATAGTTCAATAAGGCGCCATCATATTTATCTAAGAAATAATGTCCTAAAAAGTAATGCTGGTTGTCTTCGTAATCAATTGCATTTAATTTAAATGTATTCATGACACCGCCACCCTGAACCGTAATATTCCTTGCTTCACCCTGTTGTTGGGAAAGTACGACTGTTCCGAAGGTTTTACCTAACTGAAATTCTGTTTTAACCCCGAATAAAGACTGTGAACCACGGATGAGACTGGTGGAAAGCGGCATATTAACGTTACCGAATTCTACTCTTTTGATAATTTTGTCCTCTCCTCCTGCACTTGGCTTATCTACATCCTGCAAACCTTTCTGCTGAAGGTCTTTCCAGCTTCCTTTTGCCTGCCAGACGAGATTCATTCTGTTCTCAAATGCGAAACCGCTCTGGGTGTCATAATTGGCTTTTAACTGAAGATTTTCTCCCACTTTCCCCAACAAACCAAGCTGAATTCTCTGGTCGATATCGAACGTAAAACTCTTTCTGTTTTGCGGTAAGATCAGTGGATTATCAATCTTCTGATATAATCCGGCTAAATCGAAAGAAGCATACCCGGAAGGAATGATTTCGATTTTATTGCTTCCGAAAATGGTTTCGAAAAGCCTGTTGTTGATCTGTAATGAAGGAATTAAACCTTTTCTCGCCGCATCGCTTTTATCTTTCCGGAACATGAGGCTGTAACGGTCTGATTTTTCCTTATAGTAAGCTTTCGTCTGCGCTTCCATCATGAACTCTTTGTAATCTTCCGGAGACATCGCAGTCGGCTGTCCTGTTATGGTATTTCCTACTTTAG
Organism: Chryseobacterium sp. C2(2020); assembly: GCF_014218915.1. Taxonomy (NCBI): domain Bacteria; kingdom Pseudomonadati; phylum Bacteroidota; class Flavobacteriia; order Flavobacteriales; family Weeksellaceae; genus Chryseobacterium; species Chryseobacterium sp. C2(2020). The sequence continues at coordinate 18,465 of NZ_JACLCT010000048.1, read as the reverse complement.
GATATACGAAATACATTCCTGTTTTTATATCGTAGTAGGCTTCATACTGTGTAGGATCTGCCAACTGATAATCTTTTTTGATAATTGCGGTATCGCTTACCTTTGCTGCAGGTCGTCTTTGTGCAAATGTAAATGTAGACACAAGCAAAAACGACAGGAACAGAATTATATTGAAATATTTATTATTCGCCACCAAATGTTAAATGTTTTTTAAAATTTGTTTTACCAACTCTTCTACTGAAATATTAGGATCCTGCTTCATGATTTTATCCGCAAGTTTCTCGCTCATTCGCTTAGGAATGCCCAAAACTTCTAATGCAGATAACGATTCTTCCTTGATTTTATTATTTGCAAACGTGGAAATGTTTTCTTCGGGATTGCTGTATTTCTGTACTTTATCCTTAAGATCCACAATGATTCTTTCGGCTGTTTTTGCCCCGATTCCTTTGGCTTTCTGAATAAGTGTGCTGTTTTTTGAGAGGATTGCCGAAGCGATCTCATCAAGACTTAAAGTAGACAGTAAAATAAGTGCTGAAACAGCTCCTACTCCATTAACGCTTATTAACAGATTGAACATATCTTTCTCTGAACGAGTGTTAAATCCGAATAGCAAATGAGCGTCTTCCCTGATGATCTGCTGAATAAAAAGAAAAGTTTCTTTATTGGTTGTGAGGGTTTGTGAGGTCATTAAACTGATACCTACATAGTAACCAACTCCTTGTACGTTGATTACTGCGTAAGTAGGCGTAAGTTCCTGAACAATGCCTTGAAGTGAAAATATCATTATTAATTTTTATAACTCCCAAATATAGTAATTTAAACTAAGTTATGTTTTCATTTCACGCGCGAATGATTTTTAACTTAATTTTTAACTGTAAATGCAATAATTTCTCAAAAAAAACGAAACCCATCCAAATGGACAGGTTTCATTTTCTTACTTTAATTTTACAAAAATCTACACCGGATTTATATCCAGACACATGCTGATGTTGCAGGCTCCGTTTACGCAGGTGGGTGTACATCCTACCAAACATAACTGTCCCTGAGAAGGAAGGCAGTAATATCCTCCGTCCGGAGACTGCAATGGCTTTCCTCCGGGTCCGCCTCCTGCAATCTGTCTTAAATTTTCTCTTGAAAGTTTTTTGAAATTTTTCATAATGTAATTTTTGGTTCTCCTAAAGTATTTAATTTATCTACCTGTTGAACAGATATTTAAATAATTAATTCTGAAAATGTATTTTACAATTTATTTTACCCCTAGAAAAGTTATTATTCATAGGCATTTCAAAAGATTTTTAAAATATAAATTTACCTGTCCTAATATCACAAAATTGTGAAATTAGGACGCAAAAAAAAGCAGTACACCGTTATTTTGTGTACTGCTTTCTATCTTAAGAACAGATTTTTTATTATTTCTTATCTTTTTTCTCTCTTCTCTGGGCATCCAGAACGGCAATGGTTGCAAGGTTTACAATCTCATCTACGCTTGAACGCATCTGTAAAACGTGAACCGGCTGTTTCAGTCCCATCAGAATTGGTCCGATTACCTGTGCTACTTTCATTCCTCTGATGATCTTGTAGGATAAATTTGCACTTTCAAGATTCGGGAAAATGAATGTATTGGCAGGCGTTGTTCCTAATTTTGAGAACGGATAGTCGCTTAAGTGATCTGAGTTCATCGCAAAATCCGGCTGAATTTCTCCGTCCACGATCATTTTCGGATATTTTTCGTGAAGGATGCTTACTGCTTTTGCTACTTTCTTTGAAGTTTCGGAGATGGCTGCAAAGTTTTCAAATCCAAGCATGGCGATTCTCGGTTCGATGGCAAAAGATTTTACGGTAAATTCTGCCATTTTAGCAATATTTACCAAATCTTCCGCTGTAGGATTTTGATTGATTGAGGTATCTGCAAAGAAAATAGGTTTCTTTTCAGACAAAATCATCATCATTGCCGCTACTTTATCTACTCCTTTATCTTTTTCAATTACTTCTAAAACTGGTCTAAGAACGGAGGTATAATTTTTAGAGAAACCAACAATTAATCCGTCTGTATCGCCATGTTTCAGCATTAAAGGACCGAAATAATCTCTCTGACGAACAAATCTTTTTGCTTTGTATTCGTTCATTCCCTTTCTCTGGCGAAGTTTCCAAAGCGTTTCTCTGTATTTTTTTCTGTTTTCTTTCTGATCGTCGTCGCTTGGATCAATAATCGGAATATCAAGATTGATCCCGAAATGTTCCATCTGCTCCTTGATGTATTTTTTATTTCCTAAAAGACTCGGATAGGCAATTCCTTCTTCATATAGAATCTGTGCCGCTTTCAGAACGTTGTATTCTTCCGCATTTCCTAAAGTAATTCTTTTCGGATTGGCTTTTGCACGGTTCTGCATCATTCTTACCAGCTTCTCGTCTCTTCCCATTCTGTCGAGAAGGCTGTTTTCGTATTCTTCGAAATCGGTGATTGTCTTTCTGGCAATTCCGCTTTCTACTGCTGCTTTTGCTACCGCACTGGATACTTTTGTAATTAAACGGTTATCAAACGGTTTTGGAATAAAATATTCTCTTCCGAACTGCAGATTCTGAATGTTATACGCTAAAATTACCGCCTCCGGAACAGGTTCTTTTGCTAAATCTGCAATGGCATGAACAGCCGCCAGTTTCATTGCTTCATTAATTCCTTTTGCCTGAACGTCTAATGCTCCGCGAAAAATATATGGGAAACCAAGAACGTTATTAACCTGATTAGGATAATCACTTCTTCCTGTTGCCATGATGACATCTTTGCGGGTTTCAAGGGCTACATTGTACGCAATTTCCGGATCCGGATTTGCCAATGCAAAAACGATAGGATTTTCGTTCATGCTCAGCAACATTTCCGGCGTCATTACATTTCCTTTTGATAATCCGACGAAAACATCTGAACCTTTTACGGCATCTTCCAATGTTTCGATGTCTGTCTGAGCAACAAAATCGATTTTTTCCGGAGTAAGGTTTTCTCTTTTATGGTTGATTACTCCTTTACTGTCGCACATTAAGACATTTTCTCTTTTCAAACCAAGAGAAATATAAAGGTTGGTACACGCAATGGCTGCTGCTCCTGCTCCGTTCACCACCATTTTCACTTCTTCGATCTTTTTATTGGCAATCTGAAGAGAGTTGATTAATGCTGCTGCAGAAATGATCGCCGTTCCGTGCTGATCGTCGTGCATCAAAGGAATATCCAGTTCTTCTTTCAGTCTCTGTTCGATATAAAATGCTTCCGGAGCTTTAATATCTTCCAGATTGATTCCTCCAAACGTGGGAGCAATACCTTTTACAATTTCTATGAATTTATCAGGATCTTTTTCGTTGATTTCAATATCGAAAACGTTAATGTCCGCAAAAATTTTGAACAAAAGACCTTTCCCTTCCATTACAGGCTTTGAAGCTTCTGCACCGATATCTCCCAAACCTAAAACTGCGGTACCGTTTGAAATAACAGCTACCAGATTTCCTTTTCCTGTATAATCGTACACCGTTTCGGGCTTATCGTGGATTTCCATACAAGGAACTGCAACCCCCGGAGAATACGCCAATGACAAATCTCTCTGAGATGAGTGTGGTTTTGAAGGGATCACTTCGATCTTACCTTTAGGTTCGGCTTTATGATAATCTAAAGCCGCCTGATTAAAGTTCTTTTCGTCGCGGTGGGTTTTACTTGACATATAATGAATTTTGTTATTTAATTATAATATATATTGAATGTGGTAGCTTACGAGACTTTCGATAGGCTTCTGAACAATCTGTCCCACATTAAGATTAAGCTCTGCCGCTGCAGAACGTAAAACATCTTCGTAATAATAGGCTATTGATCCGATGAAATTGATCTCGGCATCTTTGGCTTCTACATAAGGAAGCACCTGATAATCGAAAAAATTAAGCATTTCTTCATGCACCATTTTCTGTAAATACGGATGATCTTTTCTTTCCACTACAAATTTGTTGAAATCTGCTAAGTACGCATTGGGTCTTGGAGTGTGATACATGTTTTTCAATGCTTCCTCCACAGTCAGCTTATACGTTTCTTCAAACTCCGATGAGAGATCTGCGGGAAGTTTCTGCATAAAGAATCTTCTTACCAGTTGTTTACCGATTGCGCTTCCGCTTCCTTCGTCTCCTACAAGAAATCCGAGAGAAGGCAACTGGATCTTAATGGTTTCTCCGTTAAAATAGCAAGAATTGGAACCTGTTCCCAAAATACAGACAATGGCGGGCTTTCCTCTGTAAGCGGCATAAGCTGCTGCTGTGAGATCCTCTTTAACAATAATTTCTGCACCGATGAATACTTTGCCCAGCTCTTCTATAATGATATCACAATTTTGCTGAACACCACATCCTGAACCATAAAAAAAGATTTTCTTAATCGAATTTTTAACGGTGGTAAGGCTTGTATTTTTTTCAATTTCAGGAACAATAAGTTCTTTGTTGATGAAGTTTGGGTTGAAGCCAATGGTTTCTGTTTTCAGGAAGACTTTCTTAAAATCGTCCAAAATTACCCAGTCGGATTTTGTAGAACCACTATCAACAATAGCAACCATATTTTACATTTTAGTTTAAGGATGCTAAATTATGAATTTATCTTGTAAGATGACGGATTCTGAACATGACATATGTGTTATTTGTGGTATAACAATTCTGTTATCTTTTTTGCATTAAACAAAAGAGAGCCCACTAATTCAGTAAAGCTCTCTTTCAGTAATTTTTTTTCAGATGCATTGTTATTGTTTTATGTCTGTGGTCTTTTTATCGTTAAACTGGATCAGCCAGTCTTCAATTTCATCTTCCAGATAAGAGGTCTGAAGAATCATGGCATTGATGAAGTCATCGGGAACAGGTTCGTCTGTTGCATTTTCAAGATTCCAAAGTTCATTGGACATATTTTCATACTCGGAATAGACACGTTTGAAGCGTGAATTTTCTCTTTCTAGAGCTTCAATATTTTGTTGCTGAAGCTGGAATTTTCTGTATTTGTTTTGACGTTTCATACAAATATTATTAAAATGTGGTCGTAAAAATTTTTGATCGTATGCTTCTAATCACGCATTACAAGATAGAAAAAACCATCAACACAAATAGTTGAAAATGAATTTATTATCAGGTCAGGTTTACATCATTCTGAAAATTAAATTTAGAAATAATTTTGAATCTAAAAAAATATTTAACATCTTTTTTTACCGGTTTAACATATAATTATAAATTTGCATATCATAAAAATCGGATGAGAGATTTAATACTACGTCAGAAACAGGTTTTGTTCTTCATCATTGCAGGAGGACTCAGTGCGGTTGTGGAAATCGGGAGTTTTAAACTCTTCAGCACTTTCCTTCCTCAGTTTTTTCCGCGCGAAACCAATTTCCACGGAATCCATTATCCGCTGAGCAATATTTTTTCGACAAGCTGTGGAATCATCAGCAATTATTTCCTGAGCATCTGGTTTGTTTTTGAAAGAGGAAAGCATTCCAAAAGAAAAGAATTTGCCTATTTTATGATGGTTTCTTTTATTTCAACATTATTAAGTCTCGGTTTTTTCCAGATTTTCTACAGCTATATATTTAAGGATAATATAGATTTGATTATTTATACGCTGAGTCCGGAAATGATCAGTAAAATTGCTGCCATTCTGCTGGTTTCGGTTTTAAATTATTCCATCAAGAAAAAAGTAATCTTTAACGGATAGGCTGTGACGAAAGTTTTAAATTACCTCTGGAGATTCTGGATGCTGATTTTAGCATTTGTCTTCACCATCCTTTTCGGAATTCCGGTTTACATTTTATCATTTAATAAAAAACATTATAAATATGCTTACCGGTTTGTACGATGGTGGAGCTACTGTATTTTTTTCGGGATGGGGCTTCGGTACGATCTTACGAAGCTTTCTGATCAGAAATTAGACAAAAACCAACAGTACGTTTTCATATCTAACCACACATCGATTATGGATATTATGCTGATGTGTATTTTGTGTGCAGATCATCCTATTTGTTTCGTAGGAAAAAAAGAACTGGTAAAAATTCCGATCTTCGGAACCATCTATAAGAGGATCTGTGTAATGGTAGACCGTAAAAGCGCGAGAAGCCGCGCCGATGTTTACCGGAGATGCGCCGAAAAAATGGAAGAAGGAAACAGCATTGTTATTTTTCCTGAAGGCGGTGTTCCGGATGACACTTCTATTATTCTGGATGAATTTAAAGACGGTGCATTTACGCTTTCTTCGAAACACAATTCTCCTATTGTAGTCTTTACTTTCATCGGATTAAAGGAAATTTTTCCGTTTGATAATTCCAAAGGTTATCCCGGGAAGGCAAAAGTTTATTTCAACGGAATTTTAACTCCTTCAGAATCACCGAAAGACCTCAAAACATCCTCTTTTGAGACAATAAAAAAAACTCTGTTAAAACACTATAATTAATAGAAATAATATATATTTGTTTTCAGAAATTTTCAACAAATATGTCAAATTATTCTAAACAAACCAATTGGGGACAATTTATCCCATTGGTTACTGTATTTTTTTTCTGGGGATTTGTGGCGGCAAGTAATGACATTTTGATCCCGGTTTTTCAAAAAGCCTTTAATTTATCTCAAACCGAAAGTATGCTTGTGCAGATATGCTTCTATGTGGCATATACAGTGGGCTCTTTGATTTATATGCTGGTCTCTGCGGGATTAAAGCAGGATCTGGTAAATAAAATAGGCTATAAAAACGGGCTTATCGTAGGACTGCTTATTTCCGCAGCGGGAACTTTACTGTTCTATCCGGCTGCGAATATGCATTCTTTCCCTTTAATGATCTCCGGATTATTTATCGTGGGACTGGGCTTCTCATTGCAACAGATTGTAGCCAATCCTTTAGCCATTGAAGTAGGACCTTCTGAAACGGGTTCTCAGAGATTAACAATGGCAGGAGGAATCAATAATCTCGGAACCACAATCGGGCCCCTTATTGTTTCTTTTGCAATCTTCGGATCTGCAGCAGCAGCGAATAATGATGTAAGTGTTGAAAGTGTAAAAGTTCCTTATCTTATTCTTGGGGTTGCGTTCGTTTTAGTTGCAATTATGCTTAAATTTTCTTCTCTGCCGGCGGTAACGCCTACCAATACTGAAGAAAGTAAAGAGGATCTTATAAAAGGAGATCACAGAAAATCAGCTTTTGAATATCCTCAGCTAATTTTAGGGATGATCGCAATTTTCGTGTATGTAGGTGTAGAAGTTTCCACAGCATCTAATCTTCCTGCGTATATGGAAAAAAGCTTAGGTTTCGAAACAAAAGATGTAGCACCTTATATCTCTTTATACTGGGCTTCTTTAATGATTGGCCGATGGACAGGTGCCGTTGAAGCTTTTGACGTAAGTGCAGGTTTCAAAAAAATCTTAAGATTTTTAGCTCCTTATCTTGCATTTGGAGTATTCTTGCTGGTAAATGCCATTGCAAAGCACGATCTGTCTCATTTCTATGTTTACGGATTGATTATTATTGCAATGATTATCTGCGATATTATGAGTAAAGGAAATCCTGCAAGAATGCTTTTGATCTTTTCGGTTGCAGGTATTACCGCTTTACTGATTGGTATGTTTACAAAAGGAATGGTTTCTGTATACGCCTTCACCAGTGTAGGTTTATTCTGTTCTACGCTTTGGCCTTGTATTTTTGCTCTTGCGATCAATGGTCTTGGAAAACACACCAATCAGGGTTCTGGATTCCTGATCATGATGATTATGGGAGGAGGAATTGTAAGCTTTATTCAGGGCTATGTTGCCGATATGACGAATATTCACTTCAGTTATATTGTAGGAGTAATCTGTTTTGCTTATCTTGCTTTCTACGCAATAAGAGTAAGCGGAATTTTGAAATCTCAGGGAATTGATCTTGACAAAATCACAAAAGGCGGTGGTCATTAAGAATACAAATATATTATATAAGAAAAGATTTTGGGCAGGTTTATTACTTGCCCAATTTCTTTTGTTTTATGCCTTCTCGAAATCTGCAATCATGATTTCTTTTTTTGAGACTTTATTTGAATTTCAGAAAAAAGTTCATCAGATTATATTTTCATGGATTCCTTTTTCCTTTGGAGATGTACTTTATATTTTGCTGGGAATTTTTCTTGTGTATTGTATTATCGGATCTTTTAAGAAGACAAACAGGAATTCTTCTTTATTAAAAATTTTATCGGGCATAAACGTTTTCTATTTTTTATATCAGATATTCTGGGGAATGCTTTATTTTCAGACACCTATTATTAAAAAGCTTCCAAGCCAGAAAGAACCCACAGTTGAAAAGGCAAAAATACTGGCTTTAAAATATCTTGAGCGATGTAAGGAAACCCGAGAACTAACTTCCGAAGATAAAAACGGAGTTTTCATCATAAAAGATGTAAAAGCCGTTCAGAAAGAAATTCTTCATCAGCAAACAAAACTTCCAAAAAACATTTCAGATAAAAAAGCTTCTGAAATTAATTCCTTCAAACCAAGTTTATTTAAAAGCGTGATGAATTTCACAGGAATTTTGGGATATTACAATCCGTTTACGGCTGAAGCGCAATATAATTCACAATTGCCGAATACGCTTATTCCTTTCACTTCTGCACACGAAAGTTCTCATCAGCTTGGTTTCGCCAGAGAACAGGAAGCAAATTTCGTGGGATATCTCATTGGAATTGATTCGGAAAATACAGATCTGCGATACAGCACAGAATATTTTACCTTAAAAAGCCTGTTGAATTTTATCGCAGATAAAGATCCGGAATTTGTGAAATCTGTTTTGAAAAACTATTCTCCGGAGATGAAAAAAGACAGAGCTTATGAAAAGGCTTTTGTTCTGAAACATCAGGGATTGCTGGACGACTTTTTCGGCTTTACAAATAACCTTTTCCTGAAAAGCAATCAGCAGGAAGGCTCTGTTACCTACTCCTATTTCATTGATCTTCTGATGAATTACGAAAAGGTATAAAAAAAACAAAAGAATCGTATCAGGCGATACGATTCTAAAAACACAAATGATGAAAAAAAATTTATTACCTTGACTTGTTCCCTCATTCAAGGCGATGTAAAAGTACGATATTTTTCAGAAATACAAAAGTAATTTTACTTTTTTTAAAAACTTTATGAAAACTTTATGAATTTTTAAGTTTTTTTGAGTTCGTTTGATTTTTTTTTGATTCAGAATAAATTTGTGCAGAATATACAAAATTATAATTTAATATTCTTTAAATTTTCCTTTATTAATCAAGATTTAAAATTTTTGATATTAAAAATAGATGGTGCCTGATATTATTTTACCAACAGCACTTTCTTTTATCACTATAAAAAGCAATTCAAAAAATAAAAAAAGTTGAGAAGCATTTGGTGTTTCTCAACTTTTTAACTGAATACAAATTATAAGATAATTGTAAAATTATTTCTGAGATTTTAAAATCTCATTTTCTTTTTTAAGTAATTCAACATCTCTTTTAAGCAATGAAATATAATCCTGCAGGCTTTCTAAAACAGAGTTTGGAATATTAAAATTTTGATTGTAATAATTCTCAGAATTATCATTGAAACTTGAGTTATCATGATGAACAACTCCCGAAAATTCAGGTTCTTTGATATCATCAACACAAACATCCAGAACTTTTGCCAGTTTCTCCCATTCGTCATCATAAATTTTCGATCTCCCATTTTCTTTACGGGAATAGCTGGAAGGATCTGTAGATAATATTTTTGCCATGTATTGCTGAGATAGTTTTCTTTGTTTTCTAAGATCTTTTAGTTTTTGTTGTATCATCCCTCTGTGTTTATTTTGCAAATTTATAAAAAACCAAACGCAAAATCTGCAAAAAAATTGCAAGAAAATTGCAATTTTTATCCATTCATCGTGAGATATTTTTTCATAGTTTTGAAAAACAATATTGATAAAGCGCTTTAAAAAAACTCATTTATATATGTACAGATATAGATGAAAAACTGATCAGTAGAACCCTATGTCAGGGATTGTATGACAAAAAAAATTATTTAATACAAAAAAAATGGACAAATGAAAAATTTGAAAAAGCTTTCGAGAAATGATTTGAAAGAAATTAATGGAGGTAGATTACCTGGAGGGGGATCATGCAGAATTAGTGTTCAATATGCAGGTGGAGGATATGGTGTTTTTGACACCCCTACAACCGGCTCTTGCTCTAACCAGCAGACACAGGCAAATAAACAGTGTCTTAATTTAATTGGAAATCCTAACAGTGGAACTAGATGTTCTTATGATTGTGGTTGCGATGGATATGGACATTAAAAAATATAGGAAGAGTTTATTACTCTTCCTTTTACTTCTATTAGTATTTGTAAATTGTCAAAAAAAAGACACTAAAAATATTAATAATGTTGAAAATGCATTACGAATAGATACACTGAATTTAATTACAAATGTTTCATTTTATGATACAGGAACATTTGCTCTAAATACTCTTGTAAATCATAGAAATTTTAATTTTTCAATTTCTGGAACTAAAAAAAATGTAAAAGAAAGTAAAGAAATAACACTAACAAAACCAACAGTGTTTGAATCCTATGCTCTGGTTAACGGAAAAACAAGAGTTCAAAGATATTTGGTTTTTAGTAAAAATGATACTTTAACATTTGAATTTCGTAAAAATGGATCCGTTTATACAGGAAATAAGAAAAATGCTATTCTGAATACCTTAATATCGGATAATACTATTTATTCTATTGAAGAACCGGATAATTCTGGTAATTACATACAGTCGCTTAAAAAAAAATATGACAATAATTTAGCTATAATTAAGCAAGATTCTACTAATTATACTGATTTTCAATACAAGGCGATAAATGATTATTTAGAAATATATTTCTACAATAAACTTTTTAATGTAGATTTTTCAAAAATTACAAATCAGAAAGTAATTGAAGAACTAGACAAATACTTTGATATAGTTAATAACAATATTTTAATATTAAACAGACTTAATGCCGTACAAAATAAAAGTTTAATAATAAATTTATTACGATATATATCATTTAAAAATAAAAATCATCATTTGATTGATAATTTACAATTTCTTGATAAAAAATTATTTAAAACAGAGGCTTTAGATGGTTTTCTTTTGGATTACATGGAAAATGATAATACTTTAAGTAAGAATGATATTGATATTATGAAAAAGTATATCCGAGAAAGCAGCCTCAAAAAAGCAACTGAGAAAAGCAAAGGGAAAGTTCTGTCTAAAAATATACTAAACTCCACTATTAAAGATGCAAAACTAAATGAAGTTGCCATTAAAAATATATTGTCAGTAAAAAATGAAAAATTAATTTTAGTAGACTTATGGGCTACATGGTGTGTACCATGTCTTAAAGAAATACCTAATTGGAAAATAGCACAAAAAAAATATAGTGATAAAATAAAATTCATTCGTATTAGTATAGATAACGATCAAAAAAAATGGAGCTTGTTCCTAAAAAAAGATATAAATGATGAGTCCAATTATATTATCAGCAACTCTAGTCATCCTTTTATAAAATATTTTGAAATCAACTCAATTCCAAGGTTTCTTTTATTCAATAATAAGTTTGAGGTAATTTCAAATGACTTTGACAGACCAAGTGACAATAATTTTGACACTAAGATTAAAGCAATTTTAGATGAAAATTAATTCGCAAAATAAAAAAAGTTAAGGGGCATCTGTTGTTTCTTAACTTTTTAAATTGTGGTTTGTATGATTATCTATCTTTTAAATTACTTTATGTTTTAGATTTAAGAGTCAAATTAATTTACACCTCCGAAAACAATTGAAATTTCAAGATTAACATATAGTAATTAAATTGGATAAAGTATTGATAATTTTTTAGATTTTTCAGTTAAAAAAAGAGAAAGAAATCATTTTTTCAAACATTCTTCATGCGTAGACAAATCAATTTTGTAAAATCTGTTACTAAACAAAAGATATTAATTCATATAAAACATTCATAAGCAATAAAATAACCATAAATCACGTTAAAATGAAAAAAGTATTTGTTTTTTTCAAACATCTGCTTATTTTAGATGAAAAATATTAATATGCTATTGGACAAACTCATTAACTATCTAAAACTCGACAAACAGGAGTTTCTTTTTCAGTTCAACTCACACCCAAATTATCCTTCTGCTTTAGCTTTCAGCGACACATTAAATTTCATGGGCGTACGAAATGATGCCTACGAATTAGATAAAGAATATTGGGATGAACTTCCTGAAGAGTTTATTACCATTGTAGATAATTCTTTTTCGCTCGTTAAAAAAAACGGCACACAATATTCCATTTATTCCGATAAAGCAAAGACTTTAAATAAAGAAGAACTGCACAAAAAATCCACAGATTTTGTTTTACTTTTTGAAAAAGATAAAGTGGAGCAAAAAACCGTGACGAGTTATAAACCTTTTATTTATGCTATTTTTGCGGTCGTTCTAATTTATTCCGCAATTAATTTAGCATGGTATGAAGCAGTTTTCAACGTTTTATCGCTGGTTGGAGTTTATATTTCTTTAGAACTTTTTAACCAGAAATTTGGGAATACATCCACTGTTATCGGGAGTATCTGTGGAGACACCGCAGGAAATCAGGCCGTAAATTCATGCAACAAGATTATTACTCAGGATAAGACAAGTATTTTGGGACTTAAATTTTCAGATTTTTCTCTGATCTATTTTGTTGGTCTTACATTTTTAGGATTATTTCTTCCTGCAACTTCCCTTATTATTAAAGGTTTTACTTTTGCTTCGATTATCGCAATCGGTTATTCATTATATGTTCAGGGATTTGTAGAGAAAACCTTCTGTCGTGTTTGTCTTTTAATTATTTCTGTCTTAACGGCTCAGATTTTAATCACTATTTTACTTTTCCCAGCTATTTCTTTCGATCTGAAAACTTCTTTATTGAGTATTATTTTATGGATCGCCGTATTTTCCATGGTTTTATATCTTAATAATATGCTTGAAGAAAAAGAAACACTTCAAAAATCGAACGCAAAAAATTTAAGATTTAAAAGAAATTATGAACTTTTTAAAAGAGAACTTCTGGAAAAAGAAAAAGTAACATTTTCTGATAATGAAACCTTTTTTGTAGGAAAAAGAGATGCCAAACTACATTTATCGATTGTTTCAAATCCATACTGCGGATTTTGTAAAGATGCTCACAAAATTGTAGAAAACTTACTTACAAAATATCCAAATGATATTTCAGTGCAGATGAGATTTAACTATTCTCCGGATAAACAAAATGAAAAATTTACGAATCTTATTTCAGATTTCATGTATACCTACAGAAACAAAACATCTCATGAGTTTTTACATCTTATAGAATATTGGTTTGAAAACAAGGATGAAAATAAAGTAAGACAAAAAGTAGGAACAAATTCCGTTCAGGAGGATCTTACTCCTCTTGTGGAAATGTCTGCTGAAAATAGAAATGCCGGATTAAATTTTACACCAATTATTTTAATCAACGGTTATCAGTTCCCTGATAAATATGATCGTGAAGATATTTACTACTTTATTGATGAATTGTCTGAAGACGAAGAAATTTAACTGGTAATTAATTTTTGTAATGCAAAATTCACTAATTTAGGAAAAATTTAAAGCGGAATCCGAAAAGCTTAAAAAGAGTAGGAAATCAAACAAATTATTATACTATGAAAAATCTAAAGAAAATTGCAAGAGAAGATCTCAGAATGATTCAGGGAGGTTACGGTCCTCCGGTAAGTGACGGAATGGGAGGATGGTATTGCCCAAACCGTACAGAAGTAATGTGTCTGAACGGATGCACAGTTCTTTGCATGAGCGGAACTCAGTGTAAACCATCTTTCTGCATTGATCCAATCTTTGGATAAAATAACACAACCAAGTCATTAAATTATGAAAAATCTAAAAAAGCTTAACCGAAATCAGCTAAAAACAGTTACAGGTGGAATTGCTTGCAGAACCGAAGATGATTACTGCCCCGGAACTTCTGTATGCTGCAGAAACGGCGGTCAGTTCGACGGATTATGCAGAAGTTTACAACAAATGGCAACGCAATGTGCATTTTAAATAAATAATTACTATGAAAAATCTAAAAAAACTCTCAAGAGAAAACTTGAAATCTGTAAAAGGAGGTGTAAAAGAAGGATGTCCTGGACCAAAGTCACCATATTATCGTCCTTATGCTACACAAGCAGAGTGTGAAGCAGCCACAGGAAAAACCTGCTCATATTCAGAAGAAAGCTATTGTTTTCCTGCCGGATGGAATGCGGATCTTCTCTAAAAATTAAAAATTTAATTTTTTGAAAGAAAAATAGTTGTCGTCATTACGACGACAACTTATTTATAAATAAAAACGTCAATCATTGAAATCTTTTCCTTTCTATCGTCAACCAGACTCCAAAGACTGCGGTCCTACCTGCCTTCGTATTGTAAGCAAACATTATGGCAAAAGTATCTCACTCCAACAAATTCGTAACCTTTCTGAAACAACAAGAGAAGGAAGCAGTTTACTCGGATTGAGTGATGCTGCGGAAGACCTTGGTTTCCGCTCTTTAGGAGTTCAGATTAATTTTGAATCTCTTGCAGAGGAAGTTCCGTTTCCCTGTATTGTCCACTGGAATAAAAATCACTTCGTGGTTGTTTATAAAATAGACAAAAACAACAAAGTTTACGTTTCAGATCCCGGATACGGACTCATTACCTACACGAGAGAAGAATTCATCAAGTTATGGATCGGTGAAAATGCCAATGAAAAAACAGAAGAGGGAATTGTACTTATTTTAGAAACTACCCCTGCTTTTTTTCAGACAGAATTTGATGATCAGGAAAGTAAAGCCAGTTTTTCATTTCTTTCAAAATATGTATTAAAATATAAATCGCTGGTTATCCAGCTCGCAGTAGGTCTTTTGGCAGGAAGTTTACTTTCTCTGATTTTCCCTTTCCTTACCCAGAGTATTGTCGATGTTGGTATTCAGAATCAGGATCTTAATTTCATTTATCTTGTCCTTTTAGCACAAGTGATGCTTTTTATGGGAAGAATGGGAATTGAAATGATCCGAAGCTGGATTTTGCTTCATCTTTCGGCAAGGATTAATATTTCTATTATTTCCGATTTCTTTATTAAACTCATGAAGCTTCCGATTAGTTTTTTCGATACGAGAATGACCGGAGACATCATGCAGAGAATTAATGACCATCACAGAATCGAGCAACTTCTCACAAGTTCTTCGCTGAACACCCTGTTTTCATTAGTCAATCTTATTATTTTCAGTATTGTACTGTTATTTTATGATTACAGGCTGTTTATCGTCTATCTTATCGGGGCGGCAGCTTACATCGGATGGATCAGTTTTTTCCTGAGTAAAAGAAAAGAACTCGATTACAAAAGATTTTCACAGGTTTCCCAGGAACAGAGTAAAGTGATCGAGCTGATTAACGGGATGCAGGAAATTAAAATGCATAATGCCGAGAAACAGAAAAGATGGGACTGGGAATTTCTTCAGGTTAAATTATTCAAGCTGAGAATAAAATCTTTGTCTTTAGAACAATGGCAGTCCGTAGGGGGAAACTTCATCAATCAGATGAAAGATATTTTTGTGAGTTTCCTTTCTGCAAAATTAGTGCTTGACGGAAATCTTACCTTAGGAATGATGCTTTCTGTTCAGTATATTATCGGGCAGTTAAACAGTCCATTGCTTCAGTTGATTGATTTCATTAAACAGTTTCAGGATGCCAAAATTTCTTTGGAAAGATTGGGTGAAATTCATGATAAGGATGATGAGGAGAATAAGGAAGAGCAATATTCCCACGAAATTCCGGAAAAAGACATTCTGGTGGAAAATGTTTCATTCAGATATACCGGTTCAGACGTTCCTGTGTTTGAAAATCTTACACTCAGCATTCCCTTTCAGAAAACGACAGCCATTGTTGGAGCCAGCGGAAGCGGAAAAACAACACTTTTAAAACTTTTAATGAAATTCTACGAACCTTCTCAGGGTGAAATCCGATTGGGAAATACAAAGCTTAACAATATTTCCCCGAGATTCTGGAGAGATCATTGCGGAGTGGTTATGCAGGAAGGCTATGTTTTTAATGATACTATTGCCAATAATATTGCTGTTGGGGAAGATTATGTGGATAAGCAAAAATTGAGGAGATCCGTAGAAATTGCCAACATTAAAGAATTCATAGAAGAGTTACCTTTAAGCTACAACACAAAAATCGGAAATGAAGGTTTGGGAGTAAGCGGTGGGCAAAAGCAGAGACTTTTCATTGCAAGAGCGGTTTATAAATCTCCTGATTATATTTTATTCGATGAAGCAACTTCGGCTTTGGACGCAAATAATGAAAAAGTAATCATGGAAAATCTCGAACAGTTTTTTAAAGGAAAAACAGCAGTTGTTATCGCTCATAGGCTTTCCACCGTAAAACATGCCGATAAAATCATTGTTTTGGATAAAGGAAAAGTAGTGGAAGAGGGAAACCATGCAGAATTGGTAGCTCTGAGAGGAGAATATTACCGATTGGTGAAGAATCAGTTAGAACTTGGAAATTAAGAGATACGTAATGGCAGAAAAAGACATTTTAGATAATATTGAGCTTCGTTCAGAAAGTGTTCAGGATATTCTTACCCAACCTCCTCATTGGATGATCCGATGGGGAAATACCATTATATTTTTGATTTTAGTGCTTATTTTAATCATGAGCTATATCATCAAATATCCGGAATTTATTCCTGCACCTATTATTGTAACTTCACAAAATCCACCTGAAAAATTAGAAGCCAGAACAAATTCTAAAATTGAAAAAATATTTATCAAAGATCATCAGGAAGTTAAAAAAGATCAGGTATTGATGGTCATGCAGTCATCTGCAAACTACAAAGATGTTCTTTCTTTAAAAAAAATAATAGATTCTTTATCTCCGAATCAAATATCATCATTCCCACTCAGTGAAACCTCTCATTTCAAATTGGGAGAACTTCAGGGAGATTATAACAGTTTTGCAAAAGCTTTTCAGGATGAAGCTTTATTTACGAGATTACAGCCTTATGCTCCGGAAAATCTTGCCGCTAATCAAAGCCTTTCCGAATATAGGGTAAGAATTGCTACTACCAAACAGCAAAAAAGCCTTGAGCAGGCAAAATATGAGTTGACCAAAAAAAATTACATCCGTTCTCAGGAGTTATTCAACCAGGGAGTTATTTCTTCCATGGAGCTTGAAAATGAAAAGATAAAATACATACAGGCGCAGCAAAATTTAGAAAACATCAATATTTCTCTTTCACAGATGGAAGAAGGAATTTCTAATTTAAATAAAACAAAAAGCGGAACAGCAATAAATACAGAAAAAGATAAAATTACCTACTCTTCCCAGACTTTACAGCTTTTTGAACAATTGAGAAAATCGCTGAAGCAGTGGGAGCAAAATTATCTTCTTATTTCGAATACGGATGGTATTGCCAGTTTCCAACAGTTTTTCGGCGAAAATCAGTTTATAAAAGCAGGAGATGCCGTTTTATCTATTCTTCCTAAAAACCGGGAAAAACTAGTCGGCAGAATGTCTGTTCCGGCAACAAATTCTGGTAAAATTGTTTCGGGTGAAAAGGTATTAATTAAACTCGACAATTACCGCTATCAGGAATATGGCATAGTGGAAGGAAAAGTACAAAATATTTCTCTTTCTCCAGATAAAGATGGAAATTACTATGTAGATGTACTTCTTCCAAAAGGACTAAAGACCAGCTACAACAAAGACTTGGTTTTCGATAAAGAATTAAAAGGAAGTGCGGAAATTGTTACTCAGGATTTGAGATTGATTGAACGATTCTTTTATCAGATGAGAAAACTACTGGGATATCAGAGTTAATTAAAAAATACAGAACCGAGACAATTATGTTTCGGTTTTATTTTTAATTTCAATCAAAAGGATAGTATTGGATCGCCGAAGAGTTCTTATCTCTTAAGCTTCAATCGAAAGGATTTTATCAGACCATTACAGTGAACGATTTTACGCTTCGGGAAAAAGCTTTAAAACTCAATATGCAACGCAGAAGATGGACAAATGTTAATATTTGCAACGTTTTAAAGATTAAAGATACAAAACCTTGCAAATAAAAAGTCTTTAATACATTAATAAACAAATTGTTATATGTATTTTAAGGAACAACTAACTAAACTTTATCCTTTTTACTTGGGTCTTTTCTCTTTTTTTTTGACTCTTGTTTATTTCCTTTGATAAGTGATAGATTAACGTGAATTCGGAGAAAAACATGAGGTGCTTAATGTCTAAAATTAATATTTTAGAATTGAACAAATACTATAGCTAACTCAATATATTTCGTCAAGTGATCAATTTTTGAAAAAGCTCATACGGATCACACCTTAACTTTCTCCTTATACTTTTAGCCTGTGCCCACTTCTTTTCAATAGGATTTA
>NZ_JACLCT010000047.1:0-26671 GCF_014218915.1 Chryseobacterium sp. C2(2020) | reverse complement strand
GAATCGTAAATTATATGCTTGTCTAAAAGCTCTT
This sequence comes from Chryseobacterium sp. C2(2020), assembly GCF_014218915.1. NCBI lineage: Bacteria > Pseudomonadati > Bacteroidota > Flavobacteriia > Flavobacteriales > Weeksellaceae > Chryseobacterium > Chryseobacterium sp. C2(2020). The sequence continues at coordinate 26,637 of NZ_JACLCT010000047.1, read as the reverse complement.
CTGCGCTTACTGATCCTCTCTCGTTTTCAGTGGGGCAAAGATAGAGACTTTAACCTTCCTCTTCCAAATATATTTAACATAATATTTACACTGGAATGCTTATTGTGGGTAACATTAGATTATAAAATACTGGTTTATTTGAGTTTAAATGATTATCCATAGTTTTCCACAAGAGTCGATTTGATATTTTTAGTTCTGGAAAAACCGTTGAGTGGGGAGTGAAATCATGGAAAACAGACGGAAATATTGAGTTCTGAAGAAAAATTTTGTTGGATTGAATGGGAAATGGATGGTTTGAGGGTGGAAGTGTTGGAGAGAAAGGAGTTTGTGGGCTGAGAAAAAAGATGAAGAAGAAAAGTTTTTTGAGGAAGCAAGGAAATTATTTACAAATGAAAAAGCAGAGTTTAATTACTCTGCTTTTCTTTATTATATATAGTACTTAAAAATTCACCGTAGGATTTTTCGAGACCTATAATATCGCCGCTTTTTAGATTAAGTCCGCCTACTCCACTTTCGTCTGATTTTATTTTTGTAGCCGAAATCTGGAAATACTGATTAGAACTATTGTCTTTAGGCTGGATTTTGATGGTTGAGCCTAATAGCTTCTTTGTGGAAATTGTATATACTTCACCCGGAATCGTTTTCAGTTTTAAGTATGATCTTGGTGAAAGCATATAATCGGTTTTATTGATCGCAATTTTCTGATCTTTTTCTGAAGAAGCGAAAATATACATATACCCTGTCTGATCTTTGAATTGATCTTTTGGAAGAAAATAAAGATTTAATCTGTAATTGGAAGGATTGAAATTCTGGGGAGTTCCATCGATGTTTTCAAAAGGTTTCCATGAAAATGCATTGGCTCCGATTTCTTTTGCCTTCTTATACACTAATGAAAAAACTTCATCGTCGTATTTCCAGAATCCCTGAACTTCGACTTCGCCCAAATATTCGGCATCTTTTATTTCTTCATTAATTTTGTACAGGAATTTATCGGTATTCTCTTTCGTTTTTTGAACTTTCGTAAGATACACATTTTGTGCGCTGCAAAGCTGGGTAAGAAAAGCGAAAGCAACAATGATGAGATTTTTCATTCTATATATATTATTGTGTAAGAATGGTAACGCATTCTTCAAGACTGTTTTCCCAATATTTGGGTTCTATTTTATACGTTTCTTCAATTTTATCCAGACACATTGTACTTCTTTTCGGTCTTTTTGCCGGTGTAGGATATTGCTCGGTAGTTAAAGGATTTAATTTAACTGAGGATTTAGAAAATTCAGCTATTTTTTTTGCAAATTCAAACCAGGTTGTTTCGGGATAGTTTGAGAAGTGGAAAACGCCGTATTTTTTTTCTTTTGCTTCAATGATGTCCATGATGGCTTCAGCCAGATCGTTCGCATTGGTAGGCTGCCCGAACTGATCTGCCACAATTCCCAACTCGTCTTTCTGAGAAAAAAGATTGAGCATTGTTTTCACAAAATTTTTATTGAACTCGGAATACAGCCATGAAGTTCTTAAAATAATGGTTTTAGGATTAATTTCCAGTGCAAGCTCTTCTCCTTTTAATTTAGATTCTCCGTATACTCCGATCGGACTTGTGAAATCGTCTTCGGAATAACTTAAATTGGTTTCTCCATCAAAGACATAATCTGTGGAAACGTGGATAAACGTTGTTTTAGCATCTTTACACGCCTGTGCAAGGGAAGCCACTCCTTCTGCATTTACCGCAAAAGCCTTTTCTTTTTCAGTTTCGGCAAGATCTACCGCTGTATAAGCTGAAGCGTTGATGCAGTAATCCGGTTTATTTTCCGTAAAAAAAGTATTGATCTGATCTTCGTTGGTGATGTCTAAAGTCTGTGAATCTGTAAAAATGAATTCATAATCCAGCTCAAAATCCGGAGCAATTTTTCTGATGCAGTTTCCTAACTGCCCGTTTCCTCCTACTACTAAAATTTTTTTCATCATGAGTTTCTCGCGTTTTGTGATCTTAAATATTTAACTCTCGACTGGAAATCTTTCTGTTCCAAATCTACATAAAACTTATTGAATGTTTCTTTAATTTCTTCGGGGTGTACTTCCGATTTTCTGGTTTTAACATTGAAGTAGATTACCGTAACCCATAATACTGCATGAATTGTTTTTTCGTCTAAACTTTTCATCAGGATTTCTACTTTTGCCGTTCTGTCTGCCACTTCAATGGTCTTGCTGCTGATAACAACCGAGGTATTATACCGTACTTCCTTTAAATAGGCTATTTCATTCTGAATTGCAATCCACGTGCATCCCGTCATTTTGGTGTATTCTTCATACGTGAAACCATAAAATGTTTCTACGTGATCTTCTCTGGCATTGAACATATAGTCCAGATATTTCACGTTGTTTAAATGACCAATGGGATCGCAGTCGCTGAATCTGACCTTTACCGTGGTTGATACTTCTTTTTCCATTCCGCAAAAATAAAAAAACCACCTCGAAGTGAGATGGTTCATGTTTATAAATATTTATTAATTTCTAAAAAATTACTGAATATTCAATTCTTTTTTCACTGCAGCTGTTGCATCTGGTCCTCCTTTGAATACGAATGCAGAAGAATTTGCATCCATTATATAGTCATAACCGTTAGCTTTTGCTACTTTAGAAACCGCCTCGTTCAGTTTTTTCTCGATTGGTTCGTAAGCAACATCCTGCTTAGCCACGAAATCTTTCTGAGCTTTATCGTTCATCTGCTGGATTTCTTCCTGCATTTTTGCCAATTCTGCTTCTCTTGCTTTGTTTTCTTCAGCTGTTTTCTTTGGAGCTTCTTCAGAATACTGCTTTAATTTAGCCTGTCCTGCGTCTGCTTTTTTCTTGATTTCTGCCTGTTTAGTATCTAAGAAAGTTTTAAGATCCGCATCTGCTTTTTTCTTTTCAGGCATTGCGTTAAGAATTCCTATAACATCTAAAGTTGCAATTTTTTGAGCTTTTGCCATACCTACCGATACAACCATCATTACCGCTGCAAATAATACACTTAATTTTTTCATAACTGGTAAATAAATAATTTAATTTTGTTTTTAGATTTGTAAATGTAATAAAAGTTAAACTTTTATTTTTTTGTTTTGCCTTTTTCTTTGGGTTCAGCATCTTTTAATAAGATTGCCAAAACTTTATCCGAATAGTCGGATCTTTTCTGAAGAAAAATAACATTATTGCTTGTTTTATCTAAAACTATCGCCAAACCATTCTTTTCAGACATTGTTTTGATAGCTTCCCAGATCTGATCCTGAAAAGGCTGAACCAGATTTGTTCTCAGTTTCTTAATTTCTCCGGTGGCACCAAAACGTAAACTGGTTGTTGTTTTGATATTTTTTTCCAGATCCATTACTTCTTTTTCTCTCAATTTAAGCTGATCTCCGATTAAAAGGACTTTTTCACTTTCAAAAGCAGATCTTTTTCTTTCGTATTCAGACTGAAGGTTCTGAAGTTCGGACTGCCATGTATCAATCTGTGCATTCAGTCTTGCTTCGGCTTCTTTATATTGAGGCATTTTATTCAGGATGTATTCGGTATCTACAACGCCTACTTTCTGTGCATTGCTTAAACCGAAAAGCAGGAATAAAACAAATGATAAAACAATTCTAAAATTTTTCATAGGGTGGATTATAATGATTGGTTCATCAAGAAGTGTGTCTTCCATCCAGAAGGCTCAGTTCCTGAAACTGTTTTGTCGAATCCGTAAGCGAAATCAAATCCAATTAAACCAAATGCTCCCATATATACTCTTACACCGATACCTACTGATCTTTTCAACTGGAATGGATTATAATTTCCCCAAGAATTCCAAACGTTACCTCCTTCCGCGAACGTTAATGCATAAATTTTTGCAGTCTGGTTCAATGAAATCGGGTATCTTAATTCTAACGTAAATCTGTTATAAATAGTACCTCCTCCTGTTGGAGTAATATCTTCAGAAGTTCCTCCGTAGGTAGAAGCATTTTCATAACCTCTTAACGGAATTAATTCTCTACCATCATATCTACCTCCGAATAACCCAGTACCTCCTACATAGAATCTTTCAAACGGCGGTGCTCCCAATTTAGAGTTATATCCGTCCATGAAGCCCATTTCCGCAGAAGATCTCAATACCAATTTACCAATAATCTCGTTATAAACATCTGCTTTGAACTTCACTTTATAGAATTCCATCCACTTGTATTTCTCTGTAGGACTTAAAGTAGAGTAATCTTTATTGTTGAATGCAGAATATGGCAATGTAAATTTCACCGATAAGTCTATATTAGAACCAACTGTCGGGAAAATTGGGTCGATACCTGCAGAGTTTCTGCTTAATCCTAAGTTGATACTTAAGTTGTTGGCAGAACCATAATATTCTGTAGCATCTCCAAACTGGAACGGATAGTTCTTAAAGTCATACTTCTGGTACTGAAGACCTGTATACAATGAGAAATAATCATCCGGCCATCTCAAATATCTGTTCAATCCTACTGAAGCTGAGAAAATATTCAGTTTCTGTGCATTTCCGTAAACATCAGAATATTTTACTCTTGAGTTATTTAAACTTACAGAAAGTGCAGTTGGTCTTGTTCCGAACAACCAAGGTTCTGTAAATGAAATTCCGTAATTCTGAAAGTATTGTCCAGCCTGTGCCTGAAGTGATAACGTTTGTCCGTCACCTTGAGGAACCGGCTTAAAGTCTTTGAATTTAAGGAAATTCTTTAAGGAGAAGTTATTGAATGTTAATCCTAAAGTTCCAATGAAGCTGTTACCTCCGTAACCAGCCTGTAACTGAACCTGAGATGAACCTTTCTCCACTAATTTCCAGTTGATGTCTACCGTATTATCCTGCTGATTCGGCTGAATATCCTGCCCAACCTGTTGAGGATCAAAAAACTGCATTCCGGCTAAATCGAAATATGTTCTCTTGATATCACTTTTAGCGAATAAATTTCCCGGCTTTGTTCTTAAAGCTCTAAGAATAACGTGGTCATGGGTAGTTGTATTACCTTCCCAAGTTACTTTATTCCAAGTTGCTTTTTCACCTTCGTTAATACGGATTTCAAGATTGATTTTATCTCCGTCTACAGATTTTTCAACCGGTGTAACGTTTGAGAAAAGGTAACCGTTGTTCATGTAGCTGGATTTGATATCCGAATCGTCTTCTTTACCTCCGTCTTCTCCTACTTTTTTATTGAAGCCTACCGCATCGTAGATATCTCCTTTTTTATATCCTAAAAGTCTTTGTAAATAGTCTGTAGAATACACCGTATTTCCGGTAAATGTAATATCTCCGATGTAATACTGTTTTCCTTCCTTAAGTTTTACGTTGATCTCGTAATTGTTTCTTTTGTTTCTCCAAACAGAATCCGAAACAATAGCAGCATCTCTGTATCCTAAAGAGTTATAATAGCTGATTAGGTTTTGCTTGTCTTCCTGATATTTGTCTTCAATGAATTTTGAAGATTTCAGGATTCCGCCAATACCGAATCTTTTTTGTTTTGTTTCTTTAAAGGCTTTTTTTCTAAGTTTTCTGTCGGATACATACTGATTTCCTTCGAATTCAATATGATCGATCTTGATTCTTTTGCCTTTATCTACATTGATCGTCCAGTCTACTAAATTAGGATCTCCTGCATTTACTTTTTCCTGAATGGAAATTTTAGCATCTGCATATCCTTTTTTAATGAAATCTTTAGGAACGTTTGTTTTAAGACTTGAAACTAAGTTCTGTGTAATTTTTGTTCCCGGCTTCAGATTATTGTCTTTAGCCATTTTTTCATTTTTGGACTTTCCGATTCCTTTACCCGTAAATTTAACCTCTCCAAGATCCTTCAGATCCTGCAGATAAAATTTCAGAATAACAGTTTCGCCTTCAATACTTTGCACATACACTTCTACTTCAGAAAAAGATTGAGTGTCCCAAAGTTTTTTTACCGCATTGCTGATTTTCTGCCCCGGAATATCTACTGATTCTCCTTTTACCAGACCTGTAAATCTCAGGATCTGAGCCGGCGTATATTTTTTAACCCCATCTACAACGATGTCTTTTAAGGTGTACGTCCCTGCTTGGTTTTCTGCTTGTACAGATTTGCTCACCTGTGTGCTGTCCTGTGGAGTTACCTGTCCATAAAAATGTGCAGAAGCAACAAACATAATGATGGGTAATAGTCTAAACTTCATTTTATCGTAGTCTTTCTTTTCTTAAATTTTACTGAATTTTTATCTGTTCTCCGGTTTTACCGAATCTTCTTTCTTTGTTTTGATAATCTACAATACACTGAAAGAAAATATCTTTTGAAAAATCCGGCCACAGAACGTTTAAAAACTGCAGTTCTGCATAGGCGATCTGCCAAAGGAGAAAATTACTGATTCTGATCTCACCGCTGGTTCTTATTAAAAGATCTACGGGTGGAAAATCTTTTGTGTAGAGGTGACTTTCGAATAATTTTTCATCGATGTCTTCAATGTCTACCTTTCCTTTCTTTACATCTTCGCTGATGCTTTTAACGGCATTTAGTATTTCATGCTGCGAACCATAGCTGATTGCCAGTACCAAATTGCCTTTTGTGTTTTCTTTTGTAAGTTCCACCACGCGTAAAAGCTGATCTTTTACAAGTGAGGGAAGTTTTTCGAGATTTCCAATAACGTGCATTCTTAACCCTTTGCTGAAAATTTCTTCCGCTTCAAGCAATAAGGTTTCTACAAGTAAATTCATTAAAGTATTTACTTCCTCTGCCGGACGGTTCCAGTTTTCCGAAGAAAAGGTATAAAGAGTTAAATACGGAATATGTATCTCATTACACGCATTTATGGCATTTCTTACCGCATCAATGGCATTCTTGTGACCAAAGGTTCTTTCTTCGCCACGAGATTTTGCCCATCTTCCGTTACCATCCATGATGATAGCCACATGCTGTGGTAAATTCTCAGGATCTATTTTATCTTTTATCAACGACATATTAATCACAATAACATGGAGGTCTTCCAAACGAATAAGTAAGCCCAAGACTCACGGTATTTATCCAGTCTTTAGACTTAAAGTCTCCAACGTTCCTTTCTCCTATAATTGCAGCTTCTCTTTCTTTAGACACTACATAATAAGCATCTGTCTGCAAAAGAGATCCGCCTGTAACGGGGCTCAGAATATCTCCGTTATATGTAGCCACTACATCCTTGCTTTGAATTTTGCTGTAATCCAACTGATCCGTAAGCGTATATCTGAATGTAGCTTCTGCAAAAATTGCCCAGTTATAATTAAATTTATATTTTAAACCTACTCCAAAAGGAATATGCATTGTGGTTTTGGTTCCTGTAGAATACACCGGAGTTGTTGTAAAATCCAGCTCATTAATTGGAGCCTGCGCCACACCATCTGCATCTCTTCTGAAATCATTAACTAACGTAGCTTTGGGCGCATCGAACATTAAAGCTCCTACCCCACCGAAAATATATGGGCTTACCATACTTTTCTGCTCGTTGTTTACCGGGAAGAAATTATATTCAAAGACTAAGCTTGCTTCGTAAACATTATTTTTCCCGAATGAGTTTCTGTTTTTTCTATATTCTTCTTTCGCCACCTTATCGTTAAATTGGATCTGATTATATCCAAGATCCAATCTTACAGTCTGGTGAGGATTAAAATTAAATCTGTATAAAATTCCACCATAAAAAGGAACACCCCAATCTGACGCTTTACTTAAATCCAATGGCTTTTGTAAAATATAATTCGTTCTCCCTATATCCCCAACTAGGTTACTCATACCTAGACGAACTCCAAGTTCGTTTCTTTGTGCTTTAACACTTACCACAGTTCCTAGAGCGGCAAGGAAGCTAAACAATAATTTTCTATTCATAAAAGAATATGGATTTATGGTTATTTTAAAATTTAATTTTTGCAAATATAAAACTTTTTTATATTAATGATAATCTTAATGTTTAGTTAAAAATAAACAAAAAAACATAATTTGTTATAAAGTAAACGACAAACTAGCAAATTTATTCTTTTTTTAATAGAATGAAAATTATCATGATATAATAAACCCCCATTAAATGAGGGCTTAAATGTATTATTTTTTATTGAATAATGACTGTACTTTATTTCTAATTCTTATCAGCATTGGTTCTTTGTAATTTTTGTCTTCATCAAAATATCCATAACCATAACCGTATCCGTAACCATATCCGTAACCATATCCCTGCTTCGTATTATAGTCGTTATACACAAGACCTAAGTGCCCAATTTCTCCGCCATGATATTTTTCTGTAATCATTTTCAGCATATATTTCTCTGTATACTCGTGTCGAACTACATAAATATTGGCATCTGAGTGTTTCATCAGCTCGTAAGAATCTGCAACAAGACCTACCGGAGGAGAATCGATGATGATAAAATCATATATCTTTTTAAGGTCTTCAATGAACTTGATATTTTTATCACTCATTAATAACTCGGACGGATTCGGAGGAATAGGTCCCGAAGTCGCCACATCAAGGTTCGGAATTCTTGTTTTGTTGATAATCTGGCTCATTTCTACTTCTCCTGTAAGATAGTTTGAAATTCCGAATTTATTATCAATCTTAAAGTCTCCGAAAATCTTAGGCTTTCTTAAATCCATTCCCAAAAGGATGGTTTTCTTATCACTTAATCCCAGAACAGAAGCTAAATTAATAGATACATAGGTTTTCCCTTCGCCTCCAACTGAGGACGTTACCAAAATAACCTTACTTCCTCCATTTTCTCCGGATAAGAATCTTACATTGGCTCTAACCCCTCTGAATGCTTCCGAAACGGAAGATTTTGGCTGATCCAGAACGGTAAGCATATTTTCATGATTATTGTTTCCGATAACCCCAAGAAGCGGAATTTTAGTTGCATTAAGCAATTCTTTAATATTTCTGATTTTGCTGTCCAGTATCTCTCCCAGCAGAATAAACAGTAACGGCAAAGCAAGAAGTCCTCCGATAATTGCCGCTTTTGTTGCCTTTATATTAGGACCTATCGGCGGCTGTCCTACATTTTTTGCAGGGTCGATTACGCTGATATCCGATTGATTTGCTGCCATTCTTAGCTGAGTATCATTCTGTCTCGTCAGTAAACTGTTATAAGTAGCTTCAATCATGTTATATCCTCTCTCTGCATCCAAATATTTTCTCTGCTTTTCAGGATATGTTGCCAATTCGGAGTTTGCATCTCCTACTTTCTGGTTAATTTTATTAATTTCTGTGTAATAAGCTGTATAATAATTTCTTAAAGCACCATTTGAACTGACTTTTGCTTCATTGATCAACCTGTTGATTTCTCTCATGGGTTCAGAATTAGGCTTATAGATTAAAGCCATCTCTCTTCTTTTAAGATATAAGGCTTTAAGCTCTGCAACAGAAGCACTGAAAAGTCCGTCCTGAAAACCAGCCGCATTGGTACTGATCATTTTTTCGAAATTCTGGCTTTCCAAGCTGTTTTTAATCTGATTCAGAGAGCTTATTTTACTTTCAATATCTGCCTTCTTTGCTTCAAGATCTTTTATTTCTGTTAAAGACTTTTCATCCCTGTCTTTAATATCGTACAGTTTTTCTGTTGTTTTCATGTAATTCAGAACATTAGCACTCGAATCTAATTTTTTTCTGATATTATCCAGATTTTCCTTTAAATAAACATTGGTATTCTGATCTACCAAAACTTTATCTGCCTGTCTTTTTTTCTGAAGCTGTTTTACAGACATATTAAGGAAGTTCACTGTACTGTTAAGATTATAACCGGTCTTGCTGATAATCATAATCGTATTAATCTCCTTATCAAATTCCACACTAATAGTAGAAACAATATCATTAACGGTCTGGTTAACAGTATTTAAGCTGACAATAATATTGGTTAATTTAATTTTCGGTTTTACAGGATTTTTTAACAGCCTGAATCTCAGATTAGGTGAGGTATACCAATCTCCTACACGAATAATTTTATTGGCAGGTCTTTCAAACGGATTAATGGTTGTATAACTTTCAGATTCAAAACTATACAGGTTAGGCGATTGCCCTTCTTCAGGCAATACCACTTCATAAGAATCTCCGCCTTTTGGAACCAGAGTGATTGGATAATTTACCTGTTGACCGTGCTTTCTGTCGATCTGTAAAAAAACAGGAGAGTCGTCTTTATCCAGATAGGTTGATTTAATGACTCCTTTTGTAGAATAATTTACAAAAAGATCAAGCTCTTTAATCAGAAATTCATTGTGGGTTCTGGATAGAAGCATTTTTTTAAGGTAAACTCCGTCCTGATTTCCTCCCTGTCCCCAGATGAAGTTAATAGACTGGCTTGGTGTAAAGTAGCTTGAAGTATTATTGGAAATACTTAAAGATAAGTTGGAGGCATAAATATTCTGGGCATAATATTTACTGTACATCCATGAAATTCCGTAGCCAATAAAAAACATTAATACAAACCAGTACCAGTTTCTCAGCACTCTGCGTAAAAAGTGTTCAATATCAAATAAAGCGAAACTTCCGTGCTTATCTTTCTGCGAATCTGCTTTTTCTACCTTTGTTTCTTTTCCTGGAATCATAATATTAAAGGTTTTTTAGAAGTAGATAGATCGACAATGCAGTGGTAATCACTGAAACTCCTGTTGTTAAGGTCTGGATAGGATCTTTGCCCAATCCGTTCAGACTTTTCGCTCTTGTATTCAGATAGATTTCATCTCCGTTTTGTACGTAATAGTAAGGAGAATTCATAACATCTTCACGAGTAAGATCGATGATCGCTTTTTTAATTCCTTCCGGTAATTTTCTGTGAATTACGATATTTTTACGATCAACCGTTCTGTTTAATCCACCACTGATTGCTAAAGCTTCCGTAATGGTAAGTGTATTTTTATGAACTACTTTTTCGCCGGTAACTCCCGTTGTTTCTACATCTCCTAAAACATAGAATGTAATTCCGTTGGTATTTAAACGTACTTCAGATTTACCTTCCTGAAAGTTTTCATTAACCTTATCCTGAATTTCACTGCTGATTTCCGCAATGGTTCTTCCTTCTGCTTTTATAAATCCTATACCGAAAACATTAATATCTCCGTTGGCATCTACTTTAAGACCATTAAAATAGAAAACCACATTTCCTCCGGTATTTCCTCCACCGGAAGACATCATTCCTCCTCCCGTAGCAATCGTATTTGTAGAAGGCGCTGTGGCAGATCCGGAAGTATTCATGGAAGAATAAAACTGTGCAGCATCTCCTTTAGGAGTTGTCACAATATTAAGGTTCAAAATATCGTTCTTCGTAATTCTGTAAACCGGAATGTTATAAGGGATCAAACCTTCTTCGTTAATAACAAGGCTTTCACTGGGCTGCATATATCGTACATCTTTTGTAGTGATACAAGAGGTGGTGATTAAAAGCGGCAGGGCTAAAAGTAATAAATGCTTACAATTCTTCATCATATTTTTCAAGTTGTTTGCAAAAGTAAAGATTTAATTGATAGTCTTTTTATTATTCTTCAAAAGATAAATAAAATCTGGAATATAAGCTCCTAAAAAACCCAGGAAAAGTATAATCAGTAATAGAAGATTTACATTTATATGTCTGAAATAATAAGCTACTGTTACAATAAAAAGGTAATACACAACGATATAAAAACTTGATCTTCTGTGTGTAAGATTAAGCTTCAGCAATTTATGATGGATATGGTTTTTATCTGCATCAAATGGCGATTTTTTATTAATTAATCTTACAATGATAACATTCAGGGTGTCCACAATGGGCAGAATTAATATCGCTACCGCTACTACCGGAGCAGACTGAAGATGATATCTCGGAACTCCGGGAAGTTTTTTGTCGATGAAAATATCAATAAAACAAATAGAAGTAAAGGCTAAAAGAAATCCTAAAAGCATGGAACCTGTATCGCCCATAAATATTTTATTGGTTCGGTAATTTGATAAGTTATAATATAAAAATGCCAGAACTGCACCGATGATTATGGCAGATAAAACAACCAGAGGATAATTATATTCTCCCAATCTGTAATAACTGATTCCGAAAAGGGCACTGCATATTACAGAATATCCTCCAGCAAGACCATCTATTCCGTCGATGAGATTAAATGCGTTGATGAGGATGATGAAAGTAACAATACTAAACATAACGCTTATAAAATAGCTCATCTCGTAGATCCCAAAAATCCCGAAAAGACTTCTGATCCTTATGTCTGAACCAATAACTATAAATGCCGAAACCACAATCTGTGCGACCAGCTTTTTATAGGCTCTCATTACCACAATATCATCCATCACTCCGATGTACAGGAGAATAACGAGAGAAGCAAATAAAAATTTATAGAGATCGAAAAGTTCGTAAGCGAAAATAGAAGCACAGATTCCAATGGAATAAAAAATGGCAATCCCTCCAAGATTAGGAATTTTCCGGAGATGGGAACTTCTTATTCCGGGTTCGTCCATTAAATTTTTCCTTCGGGAAATCTTGATAATCGTAGGAACGGAGAAATAGGTAATTAAAAAAGAGAACAAAAAACCAAAGCCTACTTTTACATAAAAAATAGGAATCCCCGACTGGTTTAAGAACAATTCAAAATTCTTCATTTTTCTTCTATTCAAGTACTTAGAAGGTTCAGCGACTTAAAAACCTTCTGTCGGCTCATGAGCAACGCAACACAGTACTTACATTTGTGTTTACACTAATTTTCTTATCAGCTTTTTCTGTCCTGCAAAAAACAGCAGATAAAATATCTTTTTTTTCAGTGGCAAAGATAGCAGATAATTCTTATCAAAACGATTATAATTCAATATATCTTTCAATTTCAGCCTTCTATCTTTTATAAATATCTCTAATTTTTCCGACATGTTATAAAAAACCTTCTCATCTTTTACAAAAGCAAGATAAGCCAGAAAAGAATAGACTCCTTCAAAAATCTGAAAATTTTTAAGTTCTTCCTTTCTGTCCGCATATTTGGATTCCCCAAACACCTTTTCCACATCCATTACGGCTTTCAGAATATCAAGCCCTTTTTCTGTGTGCGTTTTGGTAATAGAATCGGTACGTTCCAGATACTGATAATGGAAATTCTGGGTCTGTGAAATCGTGTCACACTCCAGCAAAAGCTGCGGAATAAGCTGAATATCTTCGAAATGAACTCCTTTTTTAAATCTCTTTTCCCGAAAAAGTTCTTTTTTAAACAATTTATTGCACGCAAAATAGCTGAGATCGGAAAAAACAGAAAGGTTTTTCTCGAGATCAATTTTTTCGGGCATATTGGGAATCTGGGTGAGCTTTTGCGTAATATTTCCGTTTTGATCAACCTTTTGAATATTGCAGATCACCATTTTCGACTGGTGTTTTTCCGCAAGATAAGCCATTTCTTCAAACATGGAAGGCGCAACATAATCGTCACTGTCTACAAACCCAAGGTAATCTCCCGTTGCACGGTCGATCCCAAAATTCCGGGCATCACTCAGCCCACCGTTTTCTTTGGTAAATGGTTTTATTTTTTCGGGATATTTCTGAGCATATTCCTGAATAATCTTTTCTGAATTATCTTTGCTGCCGTCGTTGATGACCAGAATTTCGATATTCTGATGGGTTTGATTAACTAAAGAATCCAGACATTTTGCCAGATAATTTTCAACGTTGTAGACGGGAACAATAACAGAAATTTTTGAGGGAACAATTTTCATACATTATATTTTCGTCAGTCGTGCATTCAGCCAGCCTTTTTTGGCATCATCAAAATCTTTTCGGGAGCAGGGAACGCAGTTTTCTATATTTTCATCCTCCCCGAAATACCAAAGATTGCTGAAGGTATCGCGTTTGAAGGCATATTGTCTGTCGTCTACCAAAACATAAAACATTTCATAATATCTTTCTTTCGGGTGTGACCGCTGAATATTGATTCCTTCGATGAGATACCAGATCATTTGTGCTAAAAGCTGATGATTAAGCTGGTTTTCGGAATAAATATTATAATTAAAAATTCCGACCGATTTTAAATTTTCACTTAGGCCGATTTCCTTCATATATGCGCAGACTTCTCTCCGGTTCAGTCCGTTTACCTGCGGATTCATGGAGAATGGTTCGCTGAAACTTTCGATGGCATCACAATTTACAGTCACCAGATCCGCTTTCCTGAAGAACGGCTCTGTTTTTTCTGTGGAATTCATCATTTCGGCAAGACGGATAATATCAAACTCAACTTCTTTGATTAATCTTACCGAATCTGCTTCATTCAGATGTTTTTGGTAGCCTAAATGATGGTAATTTTTAATGGAAAAAGTTTTCGCTCCGAAAATCTTACTTAAAAAGGTATGTTCGTTAATCATTTCGCCCTGTTTGAGCGAAATAATATTGCTGATCTGGGTATAATTGATGCTTTTGGTATGGAAGTTAAGCGCCGAAAAAAGCGAAAACGCAAAATCATTGGAACCGCCCACAATTACCGGAATGGCTCTTTTGTAATGACAAGCCGACAATACTTCCTGCAGAATATAGTGAGAATCCTGAACAGATTTTCCTGAAACAAGGTCTCCAAGATCCACAATAGGAATTTCAAAATCCAGTTGCGACAGTTTGTAAAACTCGTTCCTGATTCCTGAAAAATCCTGAACTTCCGCATCACCGTTCGCGCCTCTGTAATCCGAAACGAAAAGAAGCACAATACTGTCTTCCTTTATTTCCTTCGTAATTCCCGCCCCGATCTGCCAGTTTTCTGTCCTGAAATTTCTTGGGGATATGATAAAATCTTCAAAATTCATTTGTAGTCTGCATTGTTTTCACAAACTTACAAAAATATTAGAACTCTTATTTATCTCATTTTAAATGCTAAACCACATAAAAAAAACAAAATGGTCTATTCTTTCAAACTGATAAAAATTTTAATCTTAAATTTCAGATTCTAAATTAACCGTTAAAACCAAAATACATGAGCAGTACGAAAAGGGACGAATTGAAAAAACTTTTAGCACCCATCAATAAAGAATTAAGAACACACGGCGGAAATGAGAATAAAATTAAACTCACCGGATTAAAAGAAAAGCACATTGATTTTCTGTTAGAATTAATTAATGTTCATTTAGAAAAATACAAGGATTTTGCAAGAGCTGACCTTGAAGATTTTCACGCAGAGGATATCAAAGGTCTGGTAAATTATAAAATGCCTGTAAACATTCATGAAATTGATCTTCCGGAGAGTTTCAGTGATCCTGTATCCTGGAAAATAGCGATTGGAAGGCTTAGATTTGGTTCTACGCAAGTGATCTTAGAGATAAACAACTGGGAAATTACCGACAGTACACTGGTTGGCTGATTGATCCTAAAAATTTGTTCCGCATGAGTGAAATGTATAAAGATAAGCTTGAAATATTACAGCAACGCATCCCTATCGGAGACAGACAGGGTTTAGCTTTGTTAGAAAAAGCCGAAGGAAATACAGATAAAGCTGAAAAGTATTTTACAGAAGAACGCGTTTCGATCATTGTGAATAAGACCGAAGTACAAGCTGAAATTGCTCTTCATCATCTTCAGGAAAATAATTTTGATATTAAGCAGACCATCAAAATAATTGAAACTAAATATTTTACCGCAACGGAGCTTATTCTAAAAAAAGATCATGATAAAGAGGAAGTTTTGGATAAAGTCTTTTCAGCAATTGTAAAAAAATATAATTGGAAAAGCAGTTTTCTTAATGATCCCAACGAAATAAAAGATTTCCCAAACGATTTATACAGCTTTATGACTGTAATGGAATGGCTCTATTTTGAAAACTGGGAAGATTTTGAGAGTGCTTTATTTCATCATCTCGACATGGTAACGGAACAAATGAGGATAAAGCTGAATCTAACTAAACTTGCAGATTATCTTGAAAAAGCCAGATCCATTGCCCATTATTTTTACGAGAAATATGAAACTTCAAAAAACCATAATAATTACGTAAAAGCCACCAACGAGCTGCGCAACAATAAAGAATTTATTGCAGCAGAAGAGAAATTTAACCTCCTGAAACCGCTCCTTGAAGAACGTCTTTATGAGCTTGTAAAAAATAATATAGAGAAGTTTCCTTAGAGGATTCTAACAACAAACAGCATTAAAATGACAGAACTAATTTCGGCAATTGATGAAATTATCAAATACGGAATGGAATCCAATGTTAAAAATGAAGATAAAGAAAAATCGTTGGAACGCAATCTGGTAAAGATATATCTTCATTATTTTGAAATTACAGATCCGTTTGACAGTAATGATTATCCAAAATTTGACAAATCCAAACTTCCGGATATAAGAAAAAATATAATAAGCAATTTTAGCAACTTTGGTTTTTACAAGACAGTGTATAATATCACAGCTATTAATGACAGAGAAGATCTTGCTATTGATGATGCTGTTGATGATTTAAACGATATTATTCTTGATCTTACTGAAACTAAATGGAGAATTGAAAACAACAGTCTTTCGGATGGTCTTTGGTTTTTCAAATTCATTTTTGAAAGCCACACACAGCAACACATTCTCAATCTGCTAAATTACATGAAGCAGAATTCGTAACATAAAAAATTAAACTAAAAATTTAAAGCATGGGATTTCAGTCGATAGTTCATGGCAGGATTGTCATTGAAAATAAGCATGAAGAAGCACGAGAAATTATAATAAACTTAGGAAACGAAGACTGGATGTTCAGGACTGAAATGTTTGGTTTGGGAATTTCCGAGCATTCATATTATGAAGATCCTGTTATAACATTTGGAGCGACTTATAAACAAATTGAGTATCATTGGAAAGAATTTATAATAACCTTTGAAAGCATCTTAAAACAACTGCATTTTGATACTGCAAAAATTCAGTTGGAAACGGAGATTCTTGGCACTTATAACTTCTTTTGGAAATCAAAAAGAAACAGTACGATTAAAGAAAATTTTGATGAAAAAGATAAAATAATTGAGACTGAATTATGGTTTTTCGGATTCGGGAACCGGGATCGATGGGGACTTCTGGAAAGTGAACTTTTGCCCTCCGAAATCTTTAAAATAGATCATTTTAAATATCCGGTAGAAGACTAAAAGTAATTTTTAATTTTGAAAAAAGCACAGACCCAAATCTGTGCTTCTTATTATTTTTCGGTAGACTTTCTTTAGTTCTATTTTAAATTCATCTTGAAAAAAGACTCAATTTTATCAAATGGAATTTTGTCCATCTTATCATACAAATCAACATGATTAGCATTGGGAACAATATACAATTCCTTTGGTTCGGAAGCTGATTTGTAGACATCTTCAGAATAGTAACGGGAATGTGCTTTTTCTCCTGCAATCAACAAAATCGGACGCGGTGAAATCATTTTTATATTGGCTGCCATAGGAAAATTGAAGAAGGCAACTGGTGTTGTAGCCGTCCATGCTGTTGTAGAATTAATGGATCTCGGATGAAATCCTCTTGGCGTTTTATAATAATCGTAAAATGCCGCTAAAACAGGATTGGAATCGGGAGGAAGCTGATCCGGCAATCCGCTTTTTATAATGATTAAGTTTCCTTTATCATCAAACGGAATTTCATGCAAAGCCACATCATATTTACCGTTTTTCGCGTCTGTCCAGCGTTGCTCACTCAGATAATCGATAATTTTGTGACGCTGTTCATCAGTATAAGAATCGGCATATCCCTTTGAAATGCTTCGGGACATATCGTACATGGAAGCCGTGGCTACAGCTTTTATCCGGCTGTCGCTTGTCGCGGCAGTTAACGCCATTCCGCTTAATCCGCATATTGCCATAACCCCAATTTTTTCACGGTCTACATTCGGCAATAATCCTAAATAATCTACTCCCGCCGAAAAATCTTCCGTAAAAATATCGGGGGAAGCTACGTTACGGACTTCACCACCGCTTTCTCCTGTGAAAGAATTATCAAAAGCTAAGGTGATAAAACCCCGGGAAGCCAGCTCGTTCGCATATAATCCTGATGACTGTTCTTTCACGGCTCCGAAAGGTCCGCTTACCACCAATGCAGGAAGCGCTTTGCTGTATGTATTTTTTGGAGTATACAGATCTCCAACAAGGGTAATTCCGTAACGGTTTTTGAAGCTTACTTTTTTGCGTAATACATTTTCGTGCAACCGGAAAGTATATTGGTCTGCCTGTTCCATTGTGTTTAATTTTTTAGTTTTTGACTGCTGAGCCTGGCTGAAGGAAATTCCTAAAGCGAATAAGGTCATGATAAATATTTTGACTCTATTTTTCATTATAAACGGTTTCATATGGTGAGTCTGATTCAAATTTTACGAGTACATGGTCTGAGCCTAAAGCATCTGCCAAATCATCTGCATGATCTACATTTCCAATTTTGGTATAGGCGTAAGAAGTGGAGAACGTTTTATAAAACAATACTACAACATTGCTTCCATAAAGCATGAGATCTCCATTCTGAATCTTCCCGGGAATTGACGCGTTAACAGGCAAGGATTCAGATAATTCCGCATACTTTTCATTGCTGTTAAGCTCTTTCATATCAAGCGTAAGAGGCAATAATTCCTTAAAGGCTTTAGCAGTGGCGTTATCCTGTAGATTAACCTTAAATACTTTGCTGTTTATTGTGATCTTAAGATTCATTTTTTCTGTATTTGATTTTTGATCTTTGTGCTTATCCTATTTTAAATGAATGGTTTGCCTGCAGAAATGTTCAGAACAAAAACCTCGTTTTAGTAAAAATAGAAAGTCAGCAATACTACTGGCTTTCTATTGCGTAAGGCTTAAAAAGATTGTTCTGTTTCGGTATAGATAATTTCCTGAAAATGAGGAAACATCGGGAAAGACTCCATTACTTTTTTGGCTTCTTCTGCATTTACATTTGCTAAAACCAATACGGCTCCCATATGATCATCCTTTATAAACAGATGTTTTAATGTTCCCTGTTCTACCAGTTCTGTTGCTCTTGCCATTTCTTTAGGCATTAATTCGTCCAGATTTGGAATTTTAGCTAAATCGTTAATTACGTTGGCGATTACTGTTTTCATTTTTATCATTTTAAATTGTTATCAACTGTTTTAATACTGCAAATTTAGGCTGCGTATCGGCTTCTTACCCTTAATCTATCTTAAGAAATACGTTTATATTTTACAGGGTAAGCAAAAAAACTACACCATAGATTCTTCTCAGGAACTTTTGGTATCTATGTCTGCATTTCGGAAAAGGGATTCAATGGTATCCATTTCATCCTGAGACAAGACCATATTCCTAATACTATTCCTTGTAAATTTTTCATTGTTGAATTTTATTTGTTGCTATTCGTAAGCTGTTTTGCCAGCTCTTCTCCTACCCCTCCCGCGGAAGCCGGATTTTGTCCTGTAATAAGACGTCCGTCCGCGATTACATTTTTTGCCCAGTTGGATGCTGCATGATGCAATGCTCCATGATCTGTCAAAGCGGTTTCCAGAAGAAAAGGAACAATATCCGTAGCCTGAACTTCCGCTTCTTCGTCATTGGTAAAAGCAGCTAATTTTTTACCGTCTACCAGATAAGTGTCGTCGCTTAATGTAACATTCACTAATGCTGCAGGACCGTGGCAAACCGCAGAAACAAAGCCTCCGTTTTCATAAATTTCTTTCGTAACTCTCTGTATGCCTTCGCTGTCTGCAAAATCCCACATGGTACCATGACCGCCTGCAAAAAATATTGTGGAATATCTGGAAGCATCTGCATCATCGATCTTAATGGTATTCTTTAATTTCTGCTGAAATTTTTCATCGTTAAAATAATGCTCATTTACAGAATCAGACATATCCAGGCTGTCTTTATCAATGGGAGGATCTCCGCCTTTTACAGAAGCCAGCTCATACTGTAAGCCCATTTTTTCAAGCTGGTCTAAAACGTGCGTTAATTCGCTTAACCAAAATCCTGTCGGAATACCTGTAGATCCTTTTACATCGTTGCTTGTAACAACGCAAAGAACAGGTTTTAATACTATATTCATCTCTTTGTTTTGTTTGGATTTATTTTTCAGTTTGTTATATCAATGTAATTTCTATGAATGAAATCTGTTTTTTAGTCTTTCTTAATCATTAACCCCTCACTCACTACGGTAGCTAATCTGTTGGCATGGTCTTTTGCTTTCGCTTTTACCATTTCTAAAGTTTCGATCGGGTAAACACCCGGGATATATTGCATTCCCATGGAATAAACAGCCTCCTGAATTTCCATCCGGCAAAGTTTTGCAGTCTGGATAAGCGGAGGCAGAAAATCATCAACCGGATAATTCATTGCTTTTCCATAATCATACAGATCTTCTGAAGCGCCTGTAGTGAATGACAGAATCAGCTTTTTACCTTTCAGCTTATCTCCGCCTGCGCCGTGCGCAAAACCGAAAGCATACACATCATCAATATACTTTTTCATCAAAGCCGGAAAAGAATACCAGTGCAGGGGAAACTGCCAGATAATGACATCCGCATTTACAAGTTTTTCCTGTTCAGATTTTACATCAATCTGAAAATCGGGGTAAAGCTGGTCTAAACGGCTTATATCGGCATCGGGAAACAGTTTTAAAATATTTTCTAAAACGGCTTTATTCGCATGAGATATTTCTAAGTTGGGGTGTCCTGAGACAATCAGTACATTTTGCATTTTCATTTATTTTAATTTGATAATGCAAATGTAGAACGGCACAGTGCCTCTTACCCTTAATGTATCTTAAGAAATAAAATGTCTGAGTTTGGTAATGTCTTTGCGTATTTTACTTAAATGTTCGGGAGTGATGCCCAAATAAGCAGCAATCTGGGTTTGAGGAAGTCTGTTGGCAAACTGCGCATAAGTTTTCTGGAAAGCCAGATATCTTTCCTCGCCCGTAGAACTCATGTATTGCAGAAGTCTTCTTTGGATAGCTGTTAAATGTTTCTCCAGCAGCTCACGAATAATATAATTGAATATCGGAGCTTTTTCATATAACAGCTTTAAGTTTTCCGGAGTAATGTACAGAATTTCGGAAGCTTCCAGTGTATCAATGCTGAGGTTTGAAGCAGTGCGCTCTCTAAAGCTCAGTGCATCAACAATAATCCAGTTCTCGGCAGCGAACTGAAGAATATGAGTGGTTCCTTTTTCATCCACCATATACATCCGCATACAACCTTTCAAAATAAAACAGAACTTGCTGCATATTTCTCCTTCATGTAGCAGCAGTTCTTTTCTTTTGTAGCTTTTATGGACAAACAGCTCTTTAAGAAGATCTTTTTCGGTTTCATTTAAAGCGGCAACGCGTTCAAAATAATTTATAATCTGCTGATACATACTTTGTGTTTTTTATGTACTTGTTTTATCAAATTTATGAAATCATTTGATAAATAAACCTGTATCCGATTAAAAGAGAAAAAACTATTGTTTTAATTTGAAAATGAATTCATAGAAAAACAAAAAGCACAGACCAAATCTGTGCTTTTCTATTTTAAATATTTATTTTTCAGGGGATGGAGACGGCTTTCCTTTTCTTTTGGCAACTACATCGGAGAAATATTTTCTCGGATTATTAACAACCGCCAGAACATCCTTATAAAAAGGGTCTGCTTTTAAGTTTGCCATTACAGAGATATAGTCTGTCATCTGTCTGTAATCATCTGTTAAGGTTTTTCGCAGTGCTTTTACATCATACACCTGCTTTTGTGATGTCTGATAAGAGCGGTGAGAAAACAGATCATTAAAAGCGGTGTTGGAATCTGCGAGATGATTTACAAATTTTACAATCCCCAATGTGGCTACATGGGAGCTATACTCGGGAGACTGAAGTTTTGCAACCAGCAGATTCAGCTTATTGGTTTCTTCTTCATAAGCGGCATCTTCTACTCCTTTGTACTGATCCAGTAAAAGCTTCAGGGAAGTATAAGCATCTTTTTCGGCATCTGTTTTTGCATTCCTGTAAGGCTTTAAAGAATCTTTAAGAGCCTGTACATCTTTGTCTCTTACTTTATCTGCACCGGCAATTTTCTCGGTTTCTTCACTGGCGCGTATCTGGTCCAGTGCGCTGTTGTAGGCAGGGAGCTGATTCTGTATTTTATCAAACAGAGTTTTAAAGTCTCCGTCTGTACTGGCGTCTAAAGACGTCTGGGCAAAATCTTCAAAGAAACGAACCATGAACTGCCCAAATTCTGCATGGTGTAACGACGGGATGTGTACCGAAGTAAGTTTTAATTTTTCCATTGTGTATTTTTTTTTGAATTAATTTTTCTTTATCTGCTGTATAATTTGTGTCTTTATTTTTGGGTTTATACTTTCTCTGCCCGAGACGAAGCCAAACCGTTTGGGTTTACACTTTCTCGGAGCGAGACGGAGTGCCTCTCTTTTCAGGCTGAATTTTCTCATCCCGAGAAACTAAGAACCTGTTTGGGTTTTAGTATTCTCTGCCCGAGAATACTTCTCCCTATTTTTCTTTTAACAGTTTTTCTATCAATTTATTTTGCGAATCGATAAGTTTGGCTATCTGCTCCTGATTTTTCAGGATTGCTTCCAGCATTTCAGGAGACTGAATATTAAACACAGGATTGTATTGATTAAGGGCAGCAACAGCATTATCACTAAACTCGCTATTAGTCATTATATTATTTGTGGAATCATTAAGGAGATCATTAATATTAACTTCCAGTTCCTGAGCAATTTTATTCAGCAGTAAAGAGTTGGGAATATTTTTGTCAGACTCAATATTCGAGATCGTGGTCTGCGTGGTATCAAGACGCATGGCAAGATCTTCCTGCGACCAGTTTTTCGCTTCCCTGTACTGTCTTACTTTGGTTCCTATACTCATATCTAAAAGAATTTTTATCAAAAATATAAAAATTCTTATGATGTCCGCTCAAAATAAATAATAGTTTTGTCTCTGTTCATATATAGATCGAATTTTTTTTAATACATCTGGTGCAAGCAAAACAAAAAAATGCATCTATATAGAAAAAGAATTATATTTAACCCACTAAAAAAACAAAATGACTATGAAGAGAAAAATGATTTCGTGGCTGTCTCTTGTGGCAGTGTTTCTCGTCTCTTACTCCTGCAGGAATGATATGCTTCCTGAAAAAGAAATTTTTGAGAACAGCAGCCAGTTTCAGCTAACCTCCAGAAGAATGTCTCTGGCTGAAAGTAAACACAGGCTAAAGCTTATGCCAGAAATCTCAGAAGCTCAGACTTTGCTGAGATCTTCACAATACAATGTATCGGGAAAAACCGTAAACGGCGTTACCATTAATACTAATGATGTAATCTATATAGAAAACGGACCGAATTACCATACCTACACTTTTAATATTGTAAGGGAGAATGCTTCCATAGACGCACCTGTTGAAAATCTGGTATTAACGCCACTTCCCGATGGAACTTACAAAGGATTATTATTCCGTTATAATTTTACCCAACAGGAAAAACAGAATATTATGGAGGGGATACCGGTGGATACTAAAGGAAAAACAACGATTACAGAAGCAGGTACCAATATTACCTTATCTAAAGTACAGGAATGTTCTTACGTCCAAGAAACCATCTGGCAAGATTGCAGCCAGCATATCCATAACCAAAGCAATATAAGCGACTGGGTAAACTGCACAGCAGAGATTAAGCCACAGGTATATACTATAGGCTACTGGTCTTGTTAATCTGGTGGTGGCGGAGGAAATGAAGGAGGTTCCGGAAATACAGGATCTGATGATGGAACCGGAGGAGGCAATGCAGGAAATGACAATTGTATCACCGAAGTATTTCAAAATCCCCTTGATCCTGTTGCAGTATATAATCCTTGCCCAATAGGAGTTCCTACTTCTCCGAATATCCCGAATTTAAGTAATCCCTGCGAAAAAACAAAAAATTCACTGAATAATCCTGAGGTTCAGACTAAATTAGACAGTCTTAAAAAGAAATCATTAACAAAAGGAGAAATAGGCTTTAAAGTAAAAAAAGATGGTACCGTTACAGGCATTATAAATGGAGGAAAACACGAGGTAGATTTGGGGGTTAAAGCAGGATATCAGGGAGGGTATCACAATCATACCCCTGCAGGTATACCTATGCATTCACCTCCGGATATCGATAATAATTTGTTGGCATTTGCAAGAGCGCAGCCTGCCGGAGAACATAAAAATGCTTATTTTGGTATGATCGTGAAAAAAACTTGTTCAGGCTGTCCTTCGGGGTTTAAAACGTACCATTATATTATAAGATTCGATGGTACCTACGATGATGCTTTGACAAGTTTTTCACAATTAGATTTAGATAATTTTAATATTGATTATCAGAATAGAGAATTTGATCTTACAAATCCAACAGGTGTATATGGTACAACTTATATTGATAGTATGGGAAAAATAACAAATGAAGGTTTAGAAAAATTATTTTTTGATACACTTAAGGCAATGAACTTAACTAATAAAATAATTTTACAAAGAATAGAAGACAATGGTATTATTAACAATATTACTCTAAATCCTGATGGGCTACATACAACAGCTATTCCATGTCCATAAAAAATAATTTAAAATTACATTATGAAGAAATTGATTTATAAAAGCATAATATTTATAGGATTAATTACAATAATAAACTCCTGTAAAGCACAAACATTGCCAATGAATACAGCATTAGATAATATTCCCAATAATGCACAGGTAAAAGATTTAAATAACGAATTAAATCCCTATATAGGAACCTATAAAGCGAACTTCGAGGGTAATGAAATTACATTATTTATAACAAAGGAAGAAAATAAATTGGAGAAACGAGTTAGTAAACAATTTTATCGTGATGCTTTAGTTGTAAAATATATTGTAAAAAATGTCAGTGGGTTAATTTTACAGAGTAATCAAAATAGCTCTTCCAATCAACTATATAGTATTGGTACAAGACCTACTGAAAATTCTGTCGTATTATATTATTACGGAACTAATTGCGGAGTTGGTTGGGGTAAAGTGACTATAAAAAAGCTTAGCACGACTCAAATATCCTGGGATTACAGTCCTAACAGTACCTCTTTGAGAGATGATTGTCCTTCTACTGCTGATAAAACAGTTTATTTGCCTGAAACGGATAATCTAATTTTCACAAAACAGTAATAAAAGCCTCTTCGGAGGCTTTTTAACCAAACATATTATGAAAAAACTATTATCAATCCTACTTATGTCATTTGTAATTGTTTCTTCTAGAGGACAAACTTTGCCACTAAATACAATTCTTAGAAACATTCCTCAAGGTTCCTATGTAAAAGATTTAAATCATGAATTAGATCCATATATAGGAATTTATAAATCTAATTTTGAAGGAAATGAGATAATACTATATATTACAAAACAAGAAAATAAATTAGAGAAAAGTACTGGAAAAACATATTATTTAGATGCCTTAGTAATAAAGTATATAGTGAGAAATAATTCAGGTGTAATCTTGCAGGATACTCAAAATTCTAATGTGCCAAATATTGAATTATATAGTATTGCAACACGACCATATGAAAATAAAATTATTTTCTACTACAGTGGAACTAATTGTGGTATAGGTTGGGGAGATGTTTTCTTAAAGAAAATAAGTGCAACCCAAATATCTTGGGAATATAGACCTGATAGTACTTCGATAAGTGATAATTGTCCTCTTACTGCTGATAAAACAGTTTATTTTCCAGAAACTGATAATCTAATATTCACAAAACAATAATGAAAAGTGTTTTACTTTTAATAATTTTTGCTGTGGTTTCTTGTAAATCACAACAAATATTGCCAATAAATACAGCATTAGATAATATTCCTAACAATGCACAGGTAAAAGATTTAAATAACGAATTAAATCCCTATATAGGAACCTATAAAGCGAACTTCGAGGGTAATGAAATTACATTATTTATAACAAAGGAAGAAAATAAATTGGAGAAACGCGTTAGTAAACAATTTTATCGTGATGCACTAATAATAAAATATATAATAAAAAACACCAATGGATTAATTCTACAAGACACTCAAAACAATAATGATAGTAATAATAAATTACACAGTACAAAAATAAGGGTTTCTCAAAACTCAGTTGATTTAAATTATAGTGGGACAAATTGTGGAGTTGGATGGGGAATTGTTAAACTTAAAAAACTTAACCCAACTCAAATATCCTGGGATTACAATCCTAACAGTACTTCCGTGGGAGATGATTGTTCTGCTAATGCAGACAAAACAGTTTATTTGCCCGAAACAGATAATCTAATTTTCACAAAACAGTAATAAAAGCCTCTTCGGAGGCTTTTTATCCAAACACATCATGAAAAAAATATTATCAATCCTAATCATGACATTTTTAATTGTTTCTTGTAAAGGACAGCAATATCCTTTAAATACAAATTATGAGGAGGTACCTAACAATGCATATCTAAAAGATTTAAATAATGAATTGAACCCTTATATAGGAATATATAAAGCTAATTTTGAAGGTAATGAAATAACACTATATATAACAAAGGATATATACAAATTCTTTGATTTATATTCAAAAAAATACTATCAAGATGTATTATCAATAAAATATATTGTTAAAAATTCATCAGGGACAGTATTACAGGATACAAAAAACATGAAGACACTATCCCGTAAAGTGTGTAAGTAGAAAAGTTAGGCTTGGATTTTATAATCTGAGCCTTTTTTCAAAAATAAG
>NZ_JACLCT010000046.1:0-27110 GCF_014218915.1 Chryseobacterium sp. C2(2020) | reverse complement strand
ATTTTTCTCTCTCGTTTCATAGGTTAAAATTAAGGTTTTATGCTTAACTTTAACTGGACGCTAAATTAGTACATCCAGACAGTCCCGGTAATGAATAGTAATACATATCATCAAATTCGTTATTAAAATGATCAGGCGCGGAAGGATTATCATAACATTCATCCAATTCTCCTATAACCTTTTTATAAATAACACTGGTTCCGAGCAATGACCAGCCATAACCAACATCACTAATTCTGTCTGTATTTTCGTAGTTTTGAATATTGTAGCTTAAACTTATCGGATAACTCAGCGTATTATCACTCATAGGAATATCTAAAAGCGGAATATTGATATTGGGAATTCCCGTTGCTTCATTAATGGGAACATCTGAATAGCGCGACAATGATGCTATTGAGGGGGAGGCAATTGGATTATTAACAGTTTCCCCAATGCTACTTTGTGCATATCCTTCTTGTAATCCTAAAGCCAGAAGAACTTGTATAACTAAAATATTTTTCTTCATTTGTCTTATTTTTTAATCAATTTGGCATTCGCCGTTTTGTCACAGGTTTTCACCACCACCAGATACGCCCCCTGAATCAGAGGCTGGGTATTGATTTTGGTGATCTTATTTTTTGTTTTTACCGTTTCAAGCTTTCTTCCGCCCATATCGTACACTGCAATTTCAGCCTCAAACGCTCCCTCTCTCAAGCCCTCAAACCCAAGCTCCACATACACATAATCCGTTACCGGGTTCGGGTAGATCCTGATATCCTGCTTTTCGATCAGCTGGTCAACCTGTTTATCGCCAAGTTTCACGATCTTCCAGTTTTCTTTCCCCAGTTCCTCTGCGCTGGTTCCTGCGAGTACAATCGATCCGTCACGGTTCAGCTTAATATCAGATAATCGTTCCTCTTTTTTTCGGGATTCTCCCTTTACGTGCTTTCTCCACTGCTCATTTCCGTTCTGGTCAAGATACAGCATCCAGAAAGTCTCATCATCATTTTCAATCCTTCCTTCCGCCTGTGTGTAACCACCTAAGAGAATTCCCTTAGACTTCCCGCCTCCGTTTTCCTGCTTCCCGGCAATGACACTCATCCCCATCAGAACATCCCTGTTTTTAAAGCTGTAGGATTTCTGCCACTGCTCATTTCCGCTTAAATCAATAGCAACCAACCATAAATCAGTACCCTCTTCAATACCGACGGATTTATTTCCCGATCTTTCCGATCTGGATTCTCCTCCGATCAGGTAGCCGGTTGAAGTCAGGGCAAGTATTCTTAGATGATCATCGCCTTTTCCTCCGAAGTTCTTTTCCCATTCCACTTTTCCGTCTTTCGAAAGTTTCACGATCCAGTAATCGCCTTCACCAAAATTGCTGCTTGTTTTTGGTTGATAATTGATGGTTTTACTACTTCCTGCCTCCGTCTTCCCGCTTCCTGCCAAAGCTGCGCTTCTGGAATACACTCCCAATAAAGCACCTCCATCCTTAGTGGGAATCATCTTTTCCACTTCATCCAATCCTTTTCCGCCTAAAATCAATTGGGATAATTCTTTTCCGTTTTTATCCAGTCGTACCACCAGAACATCTTTGGAACCATACCCTTTCATTTTTGGATCTTGAGTTTGTTTACCCTGAGCGGAGTCGAAGGGAAGGGTTGTATTTCCTGCAACAATGAACCCCATATCCGTAGTCTGAATCACCGTCCGGGCTTCTTCATCCGCAGTACTGCCTATGGTTTTCTGCCATAATTCATCCCCGAATTCGTTGATGCGGATCAGCCAAAAATCGCTGCCGCCTTTGGATTCGTCTTTTTTATCCAGCCCTTTCCCTGAATAGCTGGAACCCGCCAGAAGAAATCCGCCTTCCTGCGTATTGACCGTTGCTGAAAGAAAATCATGATTTTTTCCTGAGAAATATTTTTCCCAGACTTCTTCGCCCTGCTGGTTGAGTTTTACCAGATGGAAATCGTAGCCGTTGTTCTGCTTTTGGTTACCAGTTGTTGGTTGACTGTTGTCAGAATGGATGCTGCTTCCGGTAATTAAATACTGTTGATCGATGGTTGTGGTGACCTGTGAAAGAAAGTCCTGCGTAGAAGACCGGATATCTTTCTGCCAGACCACTTCCTGAGCAGAAACGCTCAGAATACTGCACAGAGTGAGCATACTCATGCCGAGTTTTTTCATACTTAGTGTAATTTTAACGTTATTGTAAAGGTGAAATTAAGAAAGGGAATGCTTAGAAAAATAAGGAAACCCGCATTCTTAAAGAATAGATACTGAAGTTGACAGAATCTGTCCGAAATTTATTTGTTTTAATCATGGTTTTTTAGTTTTTTATGAGCTTTTAGCAGCTTGTCTTTATTAATTTTTGTTCAGAATGGTAGAAAGAAAATCTCATCCTTTTTACTCTTCTGCAAAATTACAATCCATTAACGACAAAACATGTCGCTTTATTTTAAAGGATGCATTTTTTTTCAAACAGGTTGGAAATCATGATGAAATTTTTTAAAATGTATGTTTTAATGTACGCTTCGGCTCCGCTCAGCGCACGGTGATGGTTTGGCTTACAATGATCTGTTTAAATGGAATCGCGCTGATGTACGCTGAGCGGAGCCGAAGCGTACGATGCTAGATGTGGCTTACAATGATCTGTTTAAATGGAATCGCACTAAAGTACGCTGAGCGGAGCCGAAGCGTACAATGAAGCAGAAATACTTCCATAAAATTCTTCGGGAATCCTTCGGCTGTTGTTCGGTGTTTCTTCGGAAAAAATCCCATTTTTCCGAAGCCGATCCGAAGAAGACCCGAACATGATCCGAAGAAATGGGTTTTCAAACCGGTCAAAACCGGTCAAAAGCAGTCAAAACCGGTCAGAATTTTTTATGGTGGTGGAAAATGGACATTTCTACGGTAATTTTAACCCGTTCATCAAAAAAAATCTTTTAAAAACAAGCAAAAAAACAGATTTCATCAATTCAGTCATTCAAACAAATCAACCAAGCAGTACGCTTCGGCTCCGCTCAGCGTACAACCAACAGCCATCAACCATCAACCATCAACCATCAACCATCAATCATCAATCATCAATCATCAATCATCAATCATCAACCATCAACAAACAGCCAACCACCACTCTCCCACTTTTACCATTAATTAACATTCTCCGCTCTTCCTTTCTTCAAAAGAAATGATTAAATTTGAGAATGAGTTTTGGAAAAGATTTATTAAAGAAAATAAAAACTGCGGAATTGCCGGGAATCCATGCGCACAGTGTTTTCTCGCCTCCTTCCCGCCCTGTTTTTACGTATGAAGAGGTTTTGGAAAAAAATCCAAAGTTTGCTGCCGTAAATATTGTTTTGTACCTGAAAAACGATGAGTGGCATTTCCCTTTAATCCAGAGAACCATTAATGAGCACGACCGTCACAGCGGACAGATCTCTTTACCGGGCGGAAAGCGCGAAGAAGCGGATGAGGATTTTGCAGAAACTGCGGTGCGTGAGACTTCAGAGGAAATCGGCATTGAAAAGCATTATGTAAGAATGATTCGCGAAATGTCGCCGATCTACATACCGCCCAGCAACTTTTATGTATATCCTTATATTTCGTATACGAAAAAGAATCCGGAATTTATTTTACAGCAGAGCGAGGCAGTGGAAGTTATAGAGTTTCCCATCACCTGTTTTCTCAATCTTCCGGATGAGCCGGAAATGATGGTTTTACCGAGCACGGCAGGAAATGAAGTTCCTGTTATTAATTTCAACGGATATATTATCTGGGGCGCTACCGCCATGATTCTGAGTGAATTCAGCCAGTTGCTGAAAAAAATGTAACTTTGCAATATCGTGTTTAATTGAGAGATGGCGAAGAAAAACATTTTCACCGACGCGTTCGGAACTCCTTATTTTTTAAAAAGATTAATTATTTTTATTTTAGGACTGGTATCTTACAGAAGATTCAACGGCTTTAATAAACTGAAAATCAGCGGAACGGAATATCTTGTAGATCTTCCCGACTCCAATGTATTGTTTGTATCCAACCATCAGACGTATTTCGCAGATGTGGCAGCGATGTATCATGCATTCTGCTCAGTAAACAACGGCTATTTAAATACCATTAAAAACCCTATCTATCTTCTAAATCCTAAAATCGATTTTTACTATGTAGCTGCTGAAGAAACCATGAATAAAGGGATTCTTCCTAAAATCTTTAAGATTGCAGGGGCGGTAACGGTAAAAAGGACTTGGAGAGCGGAAGGTAAAAACGTCAACCGGATGGTAGACATGAGCGAGGTAGATAATATTATGAAAGCACTCGATAACGGATGGGTAGCTACTTTTCCTCAGGGAACCACGGCAGCATTTGCACAGGGAAGAAGGGGTACGGCAAAACTGGTTAAAAACCAACGTCCTATTGTTATTCCTATTAAGATTAACGGATTCAGAAGGGCATTCGATAAAAAGGGACTTCGTGTAAAAGTGACAGGCGTAAAACCGACGATGGAGTTTAAAGCACCTCTTGATATAGATTACGACAAAGAAAATGCGCAGCAGATTCTGCATAAAATCATGACAGCGATTGAGCAGACGGAGGATTTCAACGTCTTGCACAGTTATGATGAAGAATTAAAAGCTAAAAAATCAGAGCAAAAAGAGTCAGATAATTAAAGTATAAAATGATGAAAAGAATATTAGGAATTTTATTCGCGATCATAGTATTAGTATCCTGCAACAGCCAGAAAGTGTATTCGGATTTCGACATCAGCTATTCGAAAAGCGGGGGATTTGCACCGATATATGAAAATCTTCTGATTAAAGGAAATACTGCCCATTATTCTTTCGAAGGACAGGGTAAAAAATACAGGCAGGATTTTAAAATTACAGACGAAGATCTTAAAAAGCTGGACAATACACTCTCCCAGAATAATTTCAGAAGAATACAGGAAGACCACCAGAAAATCTATGACGGGATTGCCACAACAATCAACATAAAAAAAGGTCCGAATGAAGGCAGCAAAACCGATGCAAGCTCGGTAATGCCGAATTACAAAACAAACTGGACGAACATTACCAATGCTTTTCAGGAGATCATTAATACTAATGTAAAAAAACCGTAAATACAGTTGAAAACCCATTTCATCGCGATCGGCGGAAGTGCGATGCACAATCTTGCCATTGCATTAAAAGATAAAGGATACCATGTAACAGGTTCGGATGATGCGATCTTTGAACCTTCGAAATCACGTTTGGAAAAGAAAGGAATTCTTCCCGGAGAAATGGGATGGTTTCCGGAAAAGATTACTTCGGATATCGATGCCGTTATTCTCGGAATGCACGCCCATCAGGATAATCCGGAACTGGCGAAAGCCAAAGAGCTTGGGCTGAAAATCTATTCGTATCCCGAATTTCTGTACGAACAGTCTAAAAATAAAACAAGAGTGGTTATTGCCGGTTCACACGGAAAAACGACAATTACTTCCATGATTCTCCATGTGCTGAATTTCCATCAGAAAGAAGTGGATTTCATGGTGGGAGCACAGCTCGAAGGCTTCGACTGCATGGTAAAACTGAGCGAAGAAAATGATTTCATGGTTTTGGAAGGGGATGAATATCTTTCCTCTCCTATCGATCTCCGTTCGAAATTTTTGCTGTATCAGCCGAATATTGCTTTGCTGAGCGGAATTGCATGGGATCACATCAACGTTTTCAAAACATTTGATGATTATGTGGATCAGTTCAGAAAATTTGTGGCAAGCATAACGGCAGGCGGTGTTCTGGTATACAATGAAGAAGATGCCGAAGTGGTAAAAGTGGTGGAAAGTGCTGAAAATTATTTCAGAAAAATTCCTTACAAAACCCCTGAATACGAAATTGTAAACGGAAAAGTTCACCTGAAAACGGAAATGGGCGATGTTCCGCTTTCGGTTTTTGGCGCACACAATTTATTAAACCTGGAAGGGGCAAGACACATCTGCCATACTTTGGGAATTATGGATGAAGATTTCTATGAAGCCATTATGAGCTTTAAAGGAGCCTCAAAGCGTCTGGAAAGGGTGGAAAGAGAAGACAACGGAACATTGTATAAAGATTTTGCACACGCGCCGAGTAAGGTAAAGGCAGCCGTAAAAGCATTCTGCGAACAGTTTAAAAACGAAAAGAAATACGGTTTTCTTGAACTTCATACGTATTCCAGCTTAAATCCTGTTTTTCTGGAACAGTACGATCACGCAATGGACGGACTGGATGAAGCGATTGTTTTCTATTCTGAAGATGCCCTGAAAATCAAAAGAATGGAGCCGATTTCACCGGAACTGATTAAAGAAAAGTTTAAGAATGAAAATTTAAAAGTGTTCACCAACGCGGAAGAACTTCATGCATACTGGAACACGCTGGATAAATCTGAGGGCGTTTATCTCATGATGAGCTCCGGAAATTTCGGAGGTCTTGATCTTACGAAATAACTGTACAGAATATAAAAAACAAACTCCTTTCAGACCGAAAGGAGTTTTTTATTTTATTGACTTACCCCTTTTTACTCATAAAGGCTTCGACAGGCTCAGCCTGACAATGTTTAAATATTGCGGTTAGTATTCGAAATGTAACCCTGAGCTTGTCGAAGGGACCCTATTATAAAACCGCCTGCTCATTATTGTTCTCCAATATTAAGTAAAGGGATAAGTCAATTATTTTATTTGATTCTTTTATAAAAACGTCTCAATACATCTTTGGCTCCGTCGCCGTCGAAATCCTGAGTGCGGTCTTCTACCACCATATCAGATTCATTAAGCTTTGTGATGTAATACGGATACTTTTCCTGCCCTTCAAACCAGAATGTACTGTTTGCTTCAACAAACGTGTATTTTTGGATTACAACATCTGCTTTTTCACAGGTATTGTTGTTCTGCGCAAAAGAAATAGAAAAAAGATGGCTAGAAGTAAATTCGTGGGTGCTCATTTTCTGACATTCAGTTGAAAAAGAAACCAGAACCTGCTGATTTAAAGATTTGTAAATCTCGGTTTTTTCGACATACCATGTTCCGATAATGGAAGATTTATTGTCTGAATTCTGATCTTCATCACTTCCGGTGCAGGAAATAACAGAGAGCAGAAGAAATGACATGAGTATTTTGTTCATATTAATAAAATGTATTCTGGCTGTCTAATTTCTTAAACAGAGGTATTGTAAGTCCGCAAAAATAGATGAAATTCACGGCTTATACATGTTATGCCGAAAAAATCAGATGTTTTTGTTATTTAAAATTTTTAAATATTCAGGAGCCCGGATTTAATATTTTTGTAATGGAAATCGCATCCGCAACTGTATCGATGCTGTAAATCTGCATCACGCCCTGTGTAGTTGCTGCCTGAGCCAAGATATTCTGCTGATTCTGAGCGCTTACTGCATTCTGAAAAAGTATGCCTATAGAATGTGCCATAGCCTGATAAAGATTTCCCATTGCCACTGCAGGAGCATCTCCTAAAACTTTTACATTAGCCTGAGTTACGGCATCGGTGATCTGCTGATTTACTTTTGTATCCATAATTTTAGTTTTTAAGTATAATCGTAAAGTTAAATGATATTTTTTAATAAAAAAAGAAGCAATAATAATTTACTGCTTCTTTTTATTTAAAACATATTTAAACTAATCTCAGAATTAACCGCAAAAGGGACAAAAGATAATGTTAAAGCAAATTTATTTAACAATCAAAGCGTTCAAAAGAATAAAAATCAAAGATTTTTAAAAACTATGGTGAGCTTTTTAATTGATAATGATCAGCTTTAAATAAAAAATTTAGTACATCTTTTGTGACTTTTGTGGTTAAATAAAAGTTTAAATAAACTTAATGAAAACTATTTAAATGAAATTCCAGATCTTAAATATCCGCTACCGATTTCAGCATTTTCTGCTCCCATTCCGGATCTTTCGGATCGAAGAATAATCTTTTTCCGGTGTCTAAAGAACGAACCACGTTCATTTCATCTTCGGTTAATTCAAAATCAAAAATAGTAAAGTTTTCTTCAATTCTGGAAGGGGTAACCGATTTAGGAATCACGCAGAATCCTTCCTGTAAGTGCCATCTTAAAATTACCTGCGCCACCGTTTTACCGTATTTTTCGCCGATTGATTTAAGATCCGGATTATCCAGTAATCCTGCGTTTCCGTTTCCAAGCGGACTCCAAGGCTGCGTAATGATGTTATTTTCCCTGTTGTACACCTGAAGTTCTTTCTGCTGGAAAATCGGGTGCAGCTCGATCTGGTTGATGACAGGAAGTACGGTTGCATTTGCTTTTAGTTCTTCCATTTTATCTTCAGGGAAATTACAAACCCCGATTGCTTTTATTTTCCCTTCCTGATACAGTTCTTCCATCGCTTTCCATGCTCCTTTAAAATCCGAATACGGCCAGTGAATAAGATACATATCCAGATAATCCAGCTGCAGTCGGTCTAAAGTTCTCTGAAAAGCCCCTTTTGCCTGCTCATAAGAGGTATCCTGAACCCAAAGTTTTGAAGTAATGAATAATTCTTCACGGTCTGTTCCGCTGTTTTTAATCGCATTTCCTACTGCGGTTTCATTCTGGTAAATGGAAGCCGTATCAATCATTCTGTAGCCGGTTTCAATGGCCTTGATCACCGCATTTTCACATTCCTGCATATCTTCCATCTGCCAAACCCCGAATCCTAAAGCCGGAATATCCACTCCGTTGTTCAGTGTAATTACAGGCTGCCCTGTGTATGTTTTCTGTTGCATACTTTTTATTTATCTATTTAATTGTTAATTGTTAATTGTTAATTGTTAATTGTTAATTGTTAATTGTTAATTGTTAACCTTTTTAATTTTCATTTGAACTATCATTAGATTTTTAATCTGGCAGGTTCGATCTTATACATCAAACCTTGATGACCATCAAAATCGAATTCTCTATCGTAAACAAGTCCTAATTTTTCTAAAACCTTTATAGAAGCAATATTTTCAGCCATAACTCTTCCTACAATTTTACTCAGATGAAATTCATTGAAGCCATATTCTAAACATGCTTTTGCACTTTCTGTTGCAAATCCTTTGTTCCAGTATTCTTCAAAGAAACGAAAACCGATATCCGTTTCATCCGTTTCCTTACTGTATTTCAGACCACACCATCCTAAAAACTTTTCTGTAGCTTTTTCAATTACTGCCCATCTTCCAAAACCATTTTCATCATAATCTCTGTAGCTCAACAAAAAATCTCTGGCTTTTTCCACATTCTCAAAAGGTAAGTTTCCTGTATATTTAATAACATTGGGATTATTATTAAGATCATAAAAACTTAGTGCATCATTTGAATTTAATTCACGTAAAATAAGCCTTTCTGTTTCAAGAATTTTTTTCATAATTAAATGTTTATATGTCTTCTTTCCCCATCATCTTCCTAAAAAGTTCTTTGATGTGATCGATCTCCGTCTGATAATTGGTCTTTTTCCGGCATCCGAAATGCAGCGTGTTTTTTAATGGTTTTTCGCCTTCCCAGATCAGTTGCACTTCTCCGTTTTCAATTTCCTTTTTGCAGAGAAAATCAGGAACCACCGCCAAACCTGTTCCGCCTTTCAGACAACGCACAATTGAATTCAGGTTCGGAACAATGTAATTGGGACGGAAGTTCGGTTTATGCCCGAAATTCAGAATCCAGAACTGAAAAAGATGCTCCATATCTCCTGCCGTTCCGTACCATTTTTCATTTTTCAGCCATTCTTCCGCGTGTTCGATTCCCTTTTCATTTAAAATAATTTCAAACTGCTCTTTATCAACATCTTTTCCTCCCACAAGAATAATCTGTTCGGAAGAAAATGCTTCATGCTCAATATTCGGCGAAACTCCTTTTTTGGGGGTAATAATTAAATCTAAAATTCCTTTATCTAATTGATCGAGCATTTCGCGGTATTCTCCGAAACTGATGATCAGATTGAATGGCAGACTGGAAACGTACTGCTCCAGTGTTGTCTGAAAGGTTTCAAAACACATGCCGACACTGATGGTTGGCGTGAGTTTCTCCGTCGATTTCTGAAAGTTTTTCTCCACCTCTTCCAGTTTTGCCAAAGGTTCGGTAATGGCATTATACAAGACCTTTCCTCTTTCCGTCGGAATCATTCTCCTTCCGGTTCTGTCGAATAACTTATACCCGACATACGCTTCAAGAGAACTGAGATGCAGACTTACACCCGGTTGCGAAATAAACAGCGTATCCGCAGCTTCGGTAAGCGTTCCTGTTTTATAGATTGCCTTAAAAGTTCTGTACCATTCTAAATTAACCATAGGTATTACTTTTATGATGCAAATGTACCCAAATAATCATGATTATGATATTTTCAGCATCAATGAAAGCGATAAAGGCGGTCTATATTTAAATTAAAATACTGATTCACAAATCAATAAGTTAATTATTATTTAAATAATACTTAGCTATGATTTTTATTATTTTTCTTATAGTAATTTAGCCAATACCTTTGTCCCTGTAAAATTTAAACAATCATAAAAGCAATGAAAAAAGTATTAATTATCAACGGAGGACAGAATTTCGGACATTCCGGAGGAAAATATAACCAGACTATCGCAGAGAATACTTTAGAAGTACTTAAGAACTTTGAAAATGTAGAAGTAAAGATGACTAACGTAGATGAAGGGTATGATAAAAATGAAGAAGTGGCAAAATTTGTGTGGGCAGATTATATTATTTACCACACTCCGATCTGGTGGTTTCAGTTACCGAACGGTCTTAAAAAATATATCGATGAAGTCTTCACCGCAGGACACGCCAAAGGAATTTATATGAGCGACGGAAGAAGCGCCGATAATCCGAAGATCAACTACGGAACGGGAGGAATGCTTGGCGGAAGAAAATACATGGTAACCACAAGCTGGAATGCTCCTGCAACCGCATTTACGCTTCCGGGAGAATTTTTTAATGAAACCAGTGTAGACAATGGACCGTTATTTGGATTCCACCGGATGAATGCTTTCGTTTCTCTTGAAAAATTAGAAAGCTTCCACTTTCACGATGTCGAAAAAAATGCTGATGTAGAAAGAGATATGAAGCTATACAGAGAACATCTTACCGAAGTTTTTGAAAAAGAATTAAAACCCCAGTTGGCGTAATGAAGATTTATTTAACAGCAGTTATTAAAGCAAAAGAAGAATACAGAGCGGAAGTTCTGGAAGTTCTTCAGAATATGGTAAAAGAGACCGTGAAAGAGGAAGCCAACGAACTTTACAGGCTTCATCAGGGAATTGAAGATAAAAACCAGTTTGTATTTTATGAAATCTGGAAAAGCAGTGAAGGTTTAACACAACATAACGAACAGCCTTACATCAAAGCTTTCGGCGAACTGGTGGATGAAAAGCTTCAGGAGCAACCACAGATTTTTTTAACAGAAATAATTTAAAACACATTAAATAACTGAATTTCAACAGTCTATTTAACAGTAAATATCAGCATGAAAAAATTAACATTACTCGTCCTTGCCATCTTTATGGCAGGATTTATGCAGGCACAAACCAAAAAGTTTAAAAATATGGAAAAGAAAATTTTATTCGTCATTACCAGTCATGGGACAAAAGGCGACACCGGTGAAAAAACAGGATATTATCTGGGTGAAGCAGCTCATCCGTGGGAAGTTCTTCACAAAGCAGGATATGAAATAGATTTTGTAAGCCCGAAAGGCGGTACTTCTCCGGTAGACGGATTTGATCTGAAAGATCCTGTAAACAAAGAATTCTGGGAAAACGAAAAGTATAAAAACAAGATCGATCATTCCATGAAACCATCGGAAGTGAATCCTGAAGAATATAAAGCAATATTTTATGCGGGAGGTCATGGTGCGATGTGGGATTTTGCAGACAATACCGAACTGGCGTCCATCGCTTCTCAAATTTATGAAAACGGAGGTGTGGTTGCAGCAGTATGTCACGGTCCGGCTGGTTTGGTCAACATCAAATTGAATAACGGAAAATATCTGGTTGACGGTAAAAAAATCAATTCTTTCACCAACGAAGAAGAAGCTGAAGTAAAATTAACCAACGTGGTTCCTTTTCTTCTGGAAGATAAGCTGAAAGAAAGAGGTGCAAAATTTGAGAAATCCGGACTTTGGCAGGTTCACGCAGTGAGCGACCAAAGAGTAATTACCGGACAGAATCCTCAGTCTGCGAAAAGTGTAGGCGAAGAAATTCTAAAGGAATTGAAAAAATAAACAGACTAGTTTAAACTAATTTCAGAATAAACCACAAAAGATAATGATAAAGTGAATTTCCAGAATAATCAAAGTGCTCAAAAGAATAAAAACCAAAGATTTTTAAAAACTATTGTGACCTTTTTTTATTTATAATCACCAACTTTAAATAAAAGTTTAATTGATCTTTTTTGACTTTTGCGGTTAAATAAAAAGTTTAAACAGACTTAATAATGAAAAGAGCTTTTCAGACATGGAAAGCTCTTTTGTTTTACCCTGTATTTAAACACTATTTCCCGATCGGCATATGCGTGGAAATGGCAATCCTGTTCCACATATTAATGACAATACCTGCCATAATAATATCTGAAATCTGGGTTTCATCAAAAAGCCCTTTTGCCTTCTGATAGGTTTCTTCAGTTAATCCTTTCTGGCTGATTAACGTAATTTCTTCCGCGATCATCAGAATAACCTGCTCTTCCTCCGTATAAAGTTCTTTTGCATCTCTCCATGCATTCAGCAGGAAAATTCTTTGCGGTGTTTCGCCATACTTCAACGCATCTTTCGTATGCATATCCAGACAGAAAGCACATCCGTTGATCTGCGAAACTCTGATTTTAATTAATTCTTTCTGAATCGGACTTAAAAAACTGTTCTGAAGAGAAGTTTCCATGCCTATTCCCGCTTTGTACGCAGCAGGATGAACGGTTGTCCAGTTGAATCTTGCACTCATAAAATTTTGGTTTAAATTTCTGAGACAAAGTTCCGGTTTGAAGTCTGTAAAAATCTTAAACTGGTTTAAGAACGTAATTTCGCCCTGATTTCACTTAAATATTCCGGAGTAAAACCT
The DNA here is from genome assembly GCF_014218915.1 of Chryseobacterium sp. C2(2020). Lineage (NCBI taxonomy): Bacteria > Pseudomonadati > Bacteroidota > Flavobacteriia > Flavobacteriales > Weeksellaceae > Chryseobacterium > Chryseobacterium sp. C2(2020). The sequence goes on along the minus strand of NZ_JACLCT010000046.1, from coordinate 14,079 downwards.
AAAAAAGAAGCCACCAGATATTGCGGAATTCTTTGAATAAACCACGGATATTGAGTACTGAAATGCACATACAGTTCTTCGCGTGAAAATTCGTAAAGATAGCGGATGCGTCTTTCTGAAGCGGCATACGCTCTCTGGTAAATCATCCTGAAATACCGCTCCATAACGGGATGCTTTTTCAGCAGTTCTTCCTGATCTTTTGAATCAATTTTCAAAATGACTGATTTTTCGACCGACTGGATGCAAAAGTTCGAGATACACTGTCTTTCATACGCAAAAGTATCGGTGATCCACCAGTTTTCAATTGCAAATTCCGTAGTCTGCTCCACTCCTTTTTCATTGATGAAAAATTTTCTCAGACAGCCTTTTAACACAAAATACATCGACCGGCAGATTTCACCTTCAGTCATCAGATTCTGTTTCTTATTAGTATCCATCGGCTGAAAAAATGAAAGAATGGAAGAAAATTCATCATCGGTTACCGAAATAAATTTTTCCAAATGCTGCCTGAAAGTTTCCATTTTTTTTGAAAATTGTATAACCAAACTTAACTTTATTTTTTTAGTTTTACAAAACAAAAACGTAAATTATGGAAATTATAGCTAAAATACTCATTGCCGCTGTTGCCCTCGAACACCTTTATATTCTCTGGATGGAAATGTTTGCCTGGGAAACCAAAGGAAAAGAAGTTTTCAAAGCAGCCTTGCCTCCCGAAATGTTTAAACCTACCAAAGGTTTAGCCGCCAATCAGGGGCTGTACAACGGTTTTCTTGCAGCCGGACTCATCTGGTCATTCTTCATCGAAGATCCGAAATGGCAGACCAATATTGCTTTATTTTTCTTAGGATGCGTTGCCGTTGCCGGAATTTATGGTGCCATTTCTGCCACGAAGAAAATATTTTTTGTTCAGGCTTTACCTGCAATTCTCGCAATTGCTGCGGTGCTTTTAAAATAAAAACCCCTCCCGCAGATTTCATAACCCTTCATCATTTTTGAAGTAAAAATTTCCTCTCCAATAAAATAGATGAGGAATATTTGTATTGGTAATCTTTCGTACGCTGAGCGGAGCCGAAGCGTACAATGTGGTTATTGTAGAAATATCTATTTAATGTACGCTTCGGCTCCGCTCAGCGTACGGTAAAAAATCCACAGCTTCCTATCAATATAATAAACAAAATCACTATTCCAAAATCTCTTTGAGCTTCTTCTTTAATCTCTCAGGTTTAAATAACCCTTCATGATATTCAGCCAAATTTCCATGCTTATCCAGAATAATCCACAAAGGATAAACCGGCTGACTTTTATTTTTCGATAAAGCCAGAGCCAACTCATGAATTCCTGAATTTCCGTTAGACAGATAATGGTATTCTTTTCCTAAAAAACGGATGTTCTCTTTTGTTTTTTCAGCTTCAAAATTAATAATATAAAAATGCTGATTGATGAGTTCAACCAGTTCTTTATCCTTATTTAAATTGAATTTCTCGATTCTACAGACACTGCACCAATCTGTATAAAGATGAATCATGATTGGTTTCGGATCTTCCTTCTGCTGAATTTCCAAATCCGAAAAAGTGCCGGTTTTCATCTGCGAAAGACAAAAACACGGCACCAACATTAAAAATAAAAATATCGTTAGGCTTTTCATTTTATATATGTTTTTTCTTATAAAAATCTTTTAAACGCAAAGTTTTAATTTTTTCTATTTCATATAAGTGAGCAAAGATGGATCAACAAGTTGATTTGATGAAATTTTTCCTTACGCTCCGTGAAGCAAATTTATTTGCCTTTGCTTTCTAAAAACATTCTTGTTTATTAGAAAAATCTTTGCGTTAAAAATTCACAACTATTTTAAAGTATATTTCACCCCCAAAAAGCCTCTTATTTTCTGCATAGGCGCATATCCGTACGTCGTATCAAAAGTATAATGATAAGGATTGCTTACCGGATCATTTACATTTTTATCAAACGGATCAAAAGGCCGCATCAACGGATCTTTCGGAGTAAAATTGAAAAGATTTTTTATTCCGCAATACACTTCAAATCCCGATTTAAAACTCTTCGAAACCTGAATATTCGCTAAAGTATACAAGGGAGAATACTCCGGTCGGTAATCATTCGGTAAAACCGGCAGTCGCATCGGTCCGTAAAACTGTCCTGTAAAATCGACTGTCAGATTATTCTTAAACCTATAACTCAGATTATATGTCCCGCTCCATTTCGGGGCATGAAGCTGTTGCGATTTTTCATTTTCCCCATCAAACTTCTGATAAACATCCAGATACGTCACTCCCAGATTAACGCTCAAAGGAAAATCAAAAGTATAATCCAGATTTAAAGAAGCTCCTCTCGAAATTCCGTACCCCTGAAGATTATCATAAATAATTTTCGCAGGATCGGTATCAAAATCTCCTACAATTTTATTGCTGAAATACGTATAAAATGCTGAAGCATCCAAATTAATCATTTGATCTCCAACCGGAATTTTCCATACATAATTTACATTTCCGTTGATGGATTTTTCAGGCTTTAAATTCGACCGAATCACCACTTCACGCGAACCCGTTAATGCAGCGTGATCTTCGGTAAATAAATTCACCACACGGAAACCCGTCCCGAAATTGAATCTTACAGTATGATAAGGATTCGGCGAAAATTTCCATGCAAAACGCGGAGAATGTACGGCATGATGAATTTTGTCATAATCCAATCTGTACCCCAACAGCAACGTATTTTTCTCATTAATTTCCCACTGATCCTGAACAAAAGCTCCAACAATCGGCGACCTCATCGGTTCGTTGGTTAATCCGTCCGCAGACAACGTTCCCGGCGTATTGTCATCATAGTACGTCTTTTTAAATGTAACCCCCAGAATCAAATCGTGTTTTCCGAATTTTTTATCCCAATACGTCTGGGTAAAAGCCACTTTCTGATTCGCCAGAAAAGGATTATTGCCATAAAAAGAATTCTGGTCATGGAAATTATAGGAAAACTGAGTGATAATATTCTCTTTTAAAGGCCATTGATAGACCCCGAAAGCCTCTACTCTGTTTGTATAAATACTTTCTCCGTATACTTCACTGCTCCCCCGATAGGATCTATTCCACTGCATTTCTCCGCCAAAGCGGTCTTCATATAAATATCTTAGAGCAAAATTCCCCAATCGGTTTTCCTTTCTCCGGAAATTCCATTTGTTAAAAACTGAAATTCTGTTCTGCAAAGCTCCATCTGTAAAATTATCTTTATTAAAATCGAATCTTTTTGTATAGTTGAAATAATTCATGCTCAACAGCGAAGCGACATTCTTTCCCAAATTAAATTTCGTGGAAAGGTCTACATTATTTTCACTCCAGGTTGTCGTCATGAGATCAATACTTAATTTGGGTGCTGTCAAAGCATTTTTAGTAATGATATTGATGACACCGCCCATTGCTTCGGAGCCGTAAATAGAAGAAGCAGGACCTTTTACTACCTCAATCCTGTCAACCAGACTATTCGGAATTCCGCTCAGTCCGTAAACGGTGGACAGCGAACTTACAATCGGCATTCCGTCAATCAAAATCATCGTGTAAGGACCTTCCAGTCCGTTGATGTGAATATCTCCCGTATTGCAGACGGAACAATTTAACTGAGGTTTTACTCCATTCACCATAGAAATAGCTTCAAAAATGCTCGGCGTCGGGTTTTTCTGAAAAAACTTCTGCGAATAAATTTCAACATTTACAGGACTTTTTGATTTGCTGATGGGTTTTATCGTTCCTGTAATCACCACATCATCAATATCTCTTGTTTTTATTTTTGGATTTGAAACTTTTACAGAATCCTGCTCTTTCGACCCATTCAAAATCAGACTGTCCGTTTCCTGTGAAAAGCAGAACCCCGAAAAGAAGATTGCAGAAAATAATATTCGCCTCATGAAATTATAATTGTTAGACAAAGCTAACAATTATTTTCCAACTACAAAACATGATTGGAAAAATATTATTAAATTGAATTCATGAAAAAGTGTTAAATTTGAGAATCAACATATAAAAGTAAAATGAGATATCATCAGTCGGGAAATATTCCCCAAAAAAGACACACGATTTTCAAATCTCCTGAAGATAAATTTTACTATGAACAGCTTTTCGGGACGGAAGGTTTTCATGGAATTTCTTCGTTATTGTACCATATTCACCGTCCGACACAGATAAAATCCATCGGTGAACCGAAAGATGTAGCCCCGAAAATTGCTGTTGAAAAAAATGTAACGCCAAGAATGTTTAAGGGAATGAACGTAACTCCCGAAGACGATTTTATGGACAGCCGTAAGTTCTTAATGGTGAACAACGACCTGAAAATGGGACTGTCGAAGCCAAGAAAATCAATGGATTATTTTTACAAAAATGCTGAGTGCGATGAGCTTTTATACGCTCACAGCGGAAGCGGAATTTTAAAAACTTTTGTGGGAAATTTAGAGTTTTCTGTAGGCGATTATTTAATTATACCAAGAGGAACGATTTATCAGTTGGAACTGCATTCTGATGATACCGTTTTCTTCGTGGTAGAAAGCCACTCCCCGATTTATACGCCAAAAAGATACAGAAACGAATTCGGACAATTATTGGAACACTCTCCTTTCTGCGAAAGGGACATCATCACTCCTACTTTTGTGGAACCGAAAGACGAAAAGGGAGAATTTTTAATTAAAGTAAAAAAAGAAAACCAGATTACAGACTTCATCTACGCAACGCATCCGTTTGATGTTGTGGGATGGGACGGTTATTTTTATCCTTACAAATTCAATATCAAAAACTTTGAGCCGATTACTGGAAGAATTCATCAACCGCCTCCGGTTCACCAGACTTTCGAAGCTCATAATTTTGTGGTTTGCTCGTTCTGTGCAAGAATGTACGATTATCATCCACAAGCCATTCCGGCTCCTTATAATCATTCAAATATCGATTCTGATGAGGTTTTATTTTATACGGAAGGTGATTTCATGAGCCGAAACCATATCGACTTAATGGATTTCACGCTTCACCCGGGAGGAATTGTTCACGGACCACATCCGGGAGCTATGGAAAGAAGCATCGGTAAAAAATTTACGGAAGAATATGCTGTAATGGTAGATCCTTTCAGACCTTTGAAAATTACGGAAGAAGCTTTAAAAGTGGAAGATCCTTCCTATAAAACTTCATGGCTGGAAAGCGAAGACAACCATCTTGAAGACCGTTCTCAGGAGTAATAAAGCTTTTGGCGACTGGCTTCCGGCTTTTAGCTATAAAATTATTATCAAAATATATTGTGGACTGAATATTAATATTTCAGTCCTTTTTTTTTGAATCAATTTAATTAAAACATGATAAAAATCTTCGAATAATAAGACTAAGTAAAAACAATATGAACTATCTTTAAGACTAAGAAAAATTCATAAAAAATTTCAATATGCAAAATTACATCAGCGCAGAAGAAGCTATTTATACCATTAAAAGCGGAAACCGTGTTTTCTTTCACGGAAGCGCCTGTACTCCGAATTACTTAATCGACGAACTAGCGAGGCAATCTCATCGTTTGGATAATGTAGAAATGGTTTCCATTACCCAGCAGGGAAATGTGGAAATTGCAAAACCTGAGTACAAAGACAAATTTTTCGTTAATTCTTTATTTGTTTCGTCTCCTGTCCGCGATGCAGTGAATTCTGACAGAGGAGATTTTGTTCCCGTATTTCTAAGTGAGATTCCTATCCTTTTCAGAAAAAATATATTACCGCTTGATGTTGCTTTAATTACTGTTTCACCGCCTGACAAACATGGTTTCTGTACATTGGGAACTTCTGTGGATGTTGCCAGAGCTGCAGTTGATACTGCAAAAATCATTGTCGCCGTAGTCAATCCTTTAATGCCGAGAACGCATGGTGACGGAATGATCCACATCAGCAGAATTCATAAGCTTGTATGGCATGAAGAAGAACTTCCTACCGTAGATTACGGAGCAAAAGTAGGTCCTGAAGAAATGCTGGTCGGAAAAAATGTTGCCGAATTAATTGACGATAAATCCACCCTGCAAATGGGAATCGGAACCATTCCTGATGCGGTTTTGAAATGTCTTCACAATCATAAAGATCTGGGAGTACATACCGAAATGCTGAGTGACGGTGTAATTGATCTGATCCAGAATGATGTCATCAACAATAAATATAAAGGCTACAACGACAATAAAACCATTACCAGTTTCTGTTTCGGAACAAGAAAACTGTATGATTATGTGGATGATAATACCGTATTTTCGTTTGATGATGTAAGTACGGTAAATTTTCCGATCAATATCATGAGAAATAATAAAATGGTTGCCATCAATTCGGCGATTGAAATTGATCTTACCGGACAGGTTTGTGCAGATTCCATCGGAACGATGCAGTACAGCGGAATCGGAGGGCAGATGGACTTTATGAGAGGAGCAGCATTAAGCGAAGACGGAAAACCGATCATTGCCATTACTTCGAGAACCAAAAAAGGAGTTTCCAGAATTGTTCCTTTCCTGAAACAGGGAGCCGGAGTGGTAACCACAAGAGGGCATATTCATTGGGTTGTAACGGAGTACGGTACTGCTTATCTTTATGGAAAAAATTTAAGACAGAGAGCTCAGGAATTAATCAGCATTGCGCATCCCGATGACAGGGAAATGCTGGAAAAAGCTGCTTATGAAAGGTTTAAGCACTAATTTTTCATTTATTTTACCAGATTTTCAGGTTCCATGTCCTAAAAAAAATACACCTTCAATTTAACATAATGAAATAGTCGGAAAAATTCAGTTAAATGGCAGTATATTTGCTAAAGAGCTTTTAAAAACAGGACATTGAAAACGATATATAATTCGATAAGAGAAGAGGTTATAAAACATCCCAAAGTGAAAAATTCGGTTCTGGGAAATGTACAGGAATGGAAGCGAAGCCATTATATTATTCTTTCTGAAATCATTAAAGATGAACTTTCTGAGGCTGAAGAACTTAAAGGCGGAAAAAAGTTTGAAATTGGGAATACGATTTCCCATGTTACCCTTCAGCGTTTTTTTGAAAATGATTATCAGGACAAAACGCACAACGATCTCCGGTTTCTGAAAACACTGGATAAGATCTGTATTTTTCTGGGGTATAAAGATTTAAATGCCTACATCCAGTTTATAAAGGAAAAGAGACAGGATAACGAAGAAAACAGCAGTCAGAAATTTTTCCAGATGGTGTATGATTACTGCGCTACCGTTTTTGAATTTTATAAACAGTTTCCGGATCATAAAACGGAACTCTTCAAAGATTTGGTTTTTAATGAATCTCCTTTTCTGGAACGAGCATCGCACTTCAGCAAAGAATTGTGCGACAGGGATTTTCATCTGGTAACGAAAAATAACCGTTCGAATTATGAAGTATTCGATATCCATATCGTGACGGATGAACCGGACAAAAAAATTCTGGAATCTCAGGAATTCTGGAATCTGCTTTTCAAAGTAGGAGCAACAGATGAAGAGCATTTTGTAAACCAACTGAATACCCAAATCTATTTCATCCGCAAAATAGACAATGTCTGGAAAATCTGGGATAATTATAATCCCGACGCAGGTAGATTAAACAATATAAAATAAAGAAAGCCGCAGGGAAAACCTGTGGCTTCATTTTTCGAAATATTTTTTTTTCATTTGTTAGCAATACAAATCTATAAACATTATTATCAAAACAATAAACTTAAGCATACTTAAATGAACTTTTCTTTACGATTATGTTAAATTAACCTAACGTGCGTTTGTTAATATTTTTCGTATTAGTAAGAAATTCGTAATTTGCATTCCCATAAATATAAAAGTAAAAATAGAAATATGTCAACACTTACATTTGCCGAAAAAATTGCTCAGGCTGAGAATTTTTTACCCATCAACGGTACAGATTACATTGAGTTTTATGTAGGAAATGCTAAACAGGCTGCACATTATTACAAAACCGCATTTGGTTTTCAGTCTGTTGCATACGCTGGTCCTGAAACCGGAGTAAGAGATCGTGCTTCTTATGTTCTTCAGCAGGGAAAAATAAGATTGGTACTTACAACAGGGCTAAAGTCTGATTCTCCCATCAATGAGCATGTAAAAAAACATGGTGATGGAGTGAAAATTTTGGCTCTTTGGGTGGATGATGCCTATTCTGCGTTTGAAGAAACCACAAAAAGAGGCGGAAAACCTTATCTTGAACCTGTAACATTAACAGACGAAAACGGTGAGGTAAGAATGTCCGGAATTTATACTTACGGAGAGACCGTTCACATGTTTATCGAAAGAAAAAATTATAACGGTCCTTTCATGCCGGGTTACGAAAAGTGGGAAAGCGATTACAAGCCTGAAGATGCAGGTTTATTGTATGTAGACCACTGTGTAGGAAATGTAGACTGGGACAGAATGATCCCAACGGTAGAATGGTATGAAAAAGTAATGGGATTTGTAAACATTCTTTCTTTTGACGATAAGCAGATTAACACAGAATATTCTGCTTTGATGTCTAAAGTAATGTCCAACGGAAACGGTTACGCAAAATTCCCGATTAACGAACCTGCAGAAGGTAAGAAAAAATCGCAGGTAGAAGAATATCTTGATTTCTACGAAGGTGAAGGTGTACAGCACATTGCAGTAGCTACAAAAGACATTATCCACACCGTAACAGAATTAAAAAAACGTGGTGTTGAGTTTTTATCTGCGCCGCCTGAAGCCTATTACGATATGGTTCCTGAAAGAGTGGGACACATCGACGAAGATCTTAAGAAACTTCAGGAACTGGGAATTCTTATCGATCATGACGAGGAAGGATATTTGCTGCAGATCTTTACAAAACCTGTAGAAGACCGTCCTACTCTATTCTTTGAAATTATTGAAAGACACGGAGCGCAAAGCTTCGGAGCAGGAAACTTCAAAGCATTATTCGAAGCATTGGAAAGAGAACAGGAAAGAAGAGGAAACCTTTAATTTTATTTGTAATATTGAGTTTTGTCAGGATGAACAGTCTTGACAAAACTTTTTTTAAAAAACACATTAATATGAGAAAATTTTTAATGGGAATGTTATTTTTAGGAGCAAGCTTTGGATTAAAAGCGCAGTACGGTTCACTAAATGATATTCTTACCCGACTTGAAGAAAGAAAGGGAGTCAACCAGAATCTGGAAGCGGTAAACATCGACAATAAAAAATTTGTTTTCATCAATGATGAAGCAGACCATACCGAAAGGGATTTTATTGTCATTAAAGGAAACAAAGCGACTTATGTAGAGGTTTTTGATGATAAAGCTACCGGAGAAAGCAGTTCTAATGTTTTTTCAGGGGATATTGTAAGAAACAAAAAGAACATCATTTCTTTAAGAGCGGATCTTCTGGAAAACAAAAAAGTTCCGATCCCCGTTACCAAAACATTGCTTTTAACAAGACAGGACAATATTCTGTACCTGATCGACGTGAATACTAAAGCAAGATGGATTGACGAAGAATCTTTTTCTAAAGTTAAAAACAAAACCAAATCTAAAAAGTAAATATTTTGAACGCTTAAACTGATTAAAAAGCCTTCAGAATATTTAAAATTTAAAATCTAACGGATTTATAAAGTCCAAACTAAATTCTAAAATTATGAAATCATTTGTAGAATATTCATCAGATTCAGATTTTTCTATCCATAATATTCCGTTTGGTGTAGCGGTTTTCAACAAAGAATACATCGGATGCTGTACAAGAATCGGCGATCAGATCATCGATCTTGCAACGTTATACGATCTGGGATATTTCGAAGAAATCGAAGGCTTAGGCGATAACGTTTTCGAAGCCTATACCTTAAATGAATTCATCGAACTTGGAAAGCCTGTAACGAATGCCGTTCGTTTAAAAATTCAGGAATTATTACAGGAAGGTTCTACTTTGTCAAAAGACGAAAAAACAATCGAAGAAGCCTTCTATGAGCTGGATCAGGTTAAAATGATGATGCCGGTTCATATTCCCAATTACACAGATTTTTACAGCAGCATCGAACACGCAACCAACGTGGGAAAAATGTTCAGAGATCCTGCAAATGCCCTGCTTCCCAACTGGAAACATCTTCCGGTAGGTTATCACGGAAGAGCTTCCTCTATTGTAGTGTCAGGAACGGAAATCAACCGTCCGAAAGGTCAGATGAAACCTGCAGATGTGGAAAAGCCAGTCTTCGGACCTTGCAAACAGTTGGATTTCGAACTTGAAATGGCATTCATTATCAATAAAAACACCGAAATGGGCGAAAGTATCTCAACCAAAGATGCTGAAGACGCCATTTTCGGGATGGTGGTTTTCAACGATTGGTCGGCAAGAGACATTCAGTCTTGGGAGTACGTTCCGCTGGGACCATTTTTAGCTAAAAATTTCGGTTCCTCTATTTCGCCGTGGGTGGTTACTCTGGAAGCTTTAGAACCATTCAGAACCGCTTCTCCTACACAGGATCCTGAAGTTCTGGATTATCTGAAATTTGAAGGTGATAAAAATTACGACATCAATCTTGAAGTCTATCTTCAACCTGAAAACGGAGAGCAAAACCTGATCTCCGAAAGCAATTACAAACACATGTACTGGAACATGACGCAGCAACTGGCTCATCACACCGTAAACGGCTGCAACGTGGAAGTCGGAGATCTTTACGCGAGCGGAACCATTTCAGGAAGCGATCCGAAATCTTTCGGTTCCATGCTGGAATTAACGTGGAGAGGTCAGAATCCGATTCAGTTAAACAACGGAGAAGAAAGAAAATTCATCAACGATAACGATACCGTAAGCATGAAAGCCTGGGCTGAAAAAGACGGAGTGAGAGTTGGTTTCGGTGAAGTTTCAGGGAAAATCATTCCTGCTCTGTAAAAATAGATTTAACCACAAAAGTCACAAAAGCTTTTATGATTACACAATCTTATTTAACCGATCTTACTTACAAGATTAACGGAGCATGCATAGAAGTTCACAAAATTTTAGGAGCCGGTTTATTGGAAAGTGTCTACCATAAATGTCTGGAAGAAGAATTCAGATTAAGAAATATAAATTTTAAATCCGAGTTTAAAGTGCCCATCATTTATAAAGGGAAAGAAATAAATTGTGATTTCTTTTGTGATTTTTTGGTTGAAGATTTAATTGTAATTGAATTAAAAGCAGTTTCAGAACTGAACGAAATTCATCGTGCCCAAATTTTGAATTATATAAATTTAATGAAGAAGCCCAAAGGAATACTGGTGAATTTTAATGTGAAAAATTTATATCATCAAGGACATGAAACTTTTGTAAATAAATATTACGATATGCTTTTTTGATCTTGAAAAATTTAATTATTTACTTAAAAAAAACTTTTGTGCCTTTTGTGGTTAAATAAAAATATGAAAACACTCATCCCATCAGAAATAACTCCCGTGCAACTGCAGACAGTTATGCAGACTGCCGTTTCACCACGTCCGATTGCATTGGCTTCAACGGTTGATAAAGACGGAAACAGCAATTTGTCGCCGTTCAGTTTTTTTAATATGTTCAGTACGGTTCCTCCGATTTTGGTTTTTTCGCCTTCAAGAAGAGTTCGCGACAATACGATCAAACATACACTGGAAAATGTTCTGGAAGTTCCGGAAGTGGTGATCGGAACGGTTAATTTTCCGATTGTACAGCAGATCTCTTTGGCTTCAACAGAATATGAAGAAGGCGTTAACGAATTCATTAAATCCGGATTAACGATGAAAGATGCTGATCTTGTTCAGCCTAAATTAATTGAAGAATGTCCTGTAAATTTTGAATGTAAAGTTTTAGAAGTAAAATCTTTAGGCGATCAGGGCGGTGCAGGAAATCTGGTGATCTGTGAAGTTCAGAAAATTCATATCCGGGAAGAATATCTGGATGAAAACGGCAATCTGGATCAGGCAAAACTGGATATGGTAGCTAGACTGGGAAGCAACTGGTATTCCAGAAATACGGCAGACAATCTTTTTGAAGTTCCAAAACCTCTGGTAACGAAAGGAATCGGTTTCGATCTTCTTCCGGACGAAATAAAATTCAGCAGAATATTTACAGGAAACGATTTGGGAATGTTGGCGAATGTTGAAATCTTACCGGCAGGAAACTATCATTCCGACGAGAATGTTCATCTGGAAGCTCAGAAATTATTACTGGAAAGTAAAATTGAAGAAGCGTGGAAAATTCTGATTTATTAAGGGATTTATGAGAAAATATTTCTTCCTATTATTGATATTGCTGGGTTTACAGTCATGCTACTATCCGGTTAGAAAAGATTATGGAATTTACAGCAAATCGCTCGTATTTTCCAAAGATCAGAAATGGCTGATTAACAATATCAATACAACGGTTGATGCACACCATCGGGAAATGATGACTGCAGAAACCATGAAATTATTTACTCAGCTAAGTGAAGGAAAAGCTTATGATTTAAAAACAGCAAAATCCGAAAACTTAATCAGTCATGATATTCCATTCAGTCCGGAAGCGGAAGATCTGGAAGACCTTAAAAACAATTCAGATTTCAACTTTCTGGTGAATATTTATACGTTCAAAGTCCGAAACGGTTTAGACCATACTTTAGGCGTACAAGACGAATACAGAAAAAATGAAACGTTTGCAATGATGGATGTTTATGACATCAAAACATTGAAAAAGATCTACACCCTCAAAGCCTATTCGGAAGTTTCTGTAGAAAAAGGTGAGAAAGCAACCATCTTTACACCCTCTACTGAAATGATGACGATGAAAAACTTCAGAAGTCTTTTAAAATCAATAAAAAAGAATGCGATCAGGATCAACAAATAAAAAGGAGTGAAAAATTTCACTCCTTTATTTTTTGCTTAGATTAGTAGCAACATTGCCAACGTCCGTTAGCGTTGGTTTCTGTTCCGAAATTTGGTGACTGACATGGTGGTACAAGACAATTTCCCTGACCGTCACTTAAGTAGTAATTATAGCATCCGCTTGCACAGATTAAAACTTTTTCTCCTCCGGCAATATGCTTTTGAGCTTCTCTGCTTAATTTCTGACCATTCTTTAATTCTGAATTTTTCATAATAACTTGATTTTTGGTGATTTAATTTGTCACTAATATATGAAAAATTTTTAATTTGAATATGAATTATTTATAAATCCAGAAAAATCATATTTTCTCTTTAATGAACGTAATGCATTTTTCTGTAACTTCATGAAGGTCTTTCGGAAGTTGTTCTTCTTCCCACGGTTCCTTTGCTCCAAAAGTATGATTGGCATTTTCAAACAGATGCAGTTCAGAATTTGGGTTCAGAATGTGAAGATGCTCTGCGCTTTTTACATTCACCGCCTCATCATCTGTCCCATGAACGATTAAATAATGTACTTTCGCCATCTCGGTTGCCCTTTCGACATCAAAACGGTGAAAATTATTTTCAAAATCTTCATAAAACTGATAATAATGAGGCATTTCCTGCTTTGTTCTTCCATTTATGACATAATACACTCCAGCTTCCTTCCATTTTTCGAAGGCATCGTTTTTCGGGAAACGATCCAGTGTATCTACACTTGCAAGCGTAATTAAACCATGAATTCTTTCATCCTCAAAACTTTTGATGATTGAAATTCCTCCTCCCCTGCTGTGACCGATCAGGATAATCTTATCAGCATCTGCTTTTTCATTTTTAACGAAGTAATCAATCACGGTTCCCAGATCCGAAAGCTCCTTAGAATAATTACTATTTCCAAACGCTTCAAGATCAGCAAATTCATGAGGATTTTCAACTGTTGTTCCGTTGTGCGAAAAATTAAATTTCACAAAGAAAAATCCGGCTTCCGCAAACTTTTCAGCCATAAGATTCCATGCGCCCCAATCTTTGTAGCCTTTATAGCCGTGAACGAAAATCACCAACGGTAATTTCTGTTCAGTTTCCGGAAAAAAGGCATCGGCGAGAAAATCTCTGGTTTCAGGATTGGAAATAATGATATTTTGCTTTTTTGTGATCTGCATATTGTATTGTATAATAACGTGAATTCGGAGAAAAACATGAGGTGCTTAATGTCTAAAATTAATATTTTAGAATTGAACAAATACTAAAA
>NZ_JACLCT010000045.1:0-28555 GCF_014218915.1 Chryseobacterium sp. C2(2020) | reverse complement strand
GAAGAGTTTAACAATCAAAACAAAATTTATCAAAATGTAGCTTAACTTATACTGGAATTTTTATTTGCATATCCATATCTCTGTAATGATTATTCACAGATTATATAAACTTTTAACGCATGAAACAAAGCTATTCTTTTTTGTTATTTACTATTTTATCTTCTTTCTCTAATCTTCTCTTTTCACAGACTTATCAACTTACAGGAAATCCGGTTAATACTACCGGATGGACAATGGTAGCTCCGACTTCTGTAAATACAGATTTCATCCAGTTAACTCCCGACACCAATAACCAATCTGGCTCTATTAGATTAAATCAGCCCATTAATCTGAAATATTGCGACAAATGGAGAATAGAATTTGATTTCAGAATGGATTCTAACCAGACCGCAAATGGAGACGGTATCGCTTTCTGGTATCTCGCTAATCCCCCGGTTGCCAGCGTATTAGGTTCCGGTCTTGGTGTCTCTCAGAATGCCGTGGGATTTGTGGTAGGATTTGATACCTATAATAATACCACCACTGCCGTAATGAGCAAAGTTCACGTTGGCTACGGACAGATTGTTAACACAACAGACACCAACAATGTTGAATTTTTCAATGTTCCGGGAAGTTCTTTTCATTCTCCGGATATGAATACTACACTTCCGTTTCAGGGATCTGCTTATAAACACGTAGAAGTAACCGCACAGGTAGATCCGGCAGCTCCGGCAAACTGGATTGTGAAAATTACCATCAACGGAAACCTCATCTGTAACCAGTCTTTTGCTCCTTCCGGAACTGCTGCGGCAATGACGGTCGGATATTTTGGTTTTTCTGCTTCTACAGGCGGAAACAGATCCAGACATTCCATTAAAAACGTAAAGGTTTATGTAGACAAAATTCCTTTATTACAGGGAGCCATTACAAAAAATATATGTCCGGATGTTACTGGAATGGCAACCGTGGATTTAACTTCTTTAAATTCTCAGCTTACTACAAACCCGAATAATTATACCTTCGCCTATTATACCGGAGGTTCTCCTATCACCAATCCTACCAATTTTCAATACAGTGCAGATACCAATGTATCGGTGGTAATTAAAGATCCTTCACAGGTTCTTTGCGATAACAACGATGCTACGATTGCTTTAAAAGTTGCTCCTACCGTTACCACCAACGATGCATCTTTAAGAACCTGTTTTCTGGAAAACAATCCGGCAACAGGGTTATTCAATTTAACAACTGCTTCAGTCATCAACACATCTGGTGTTATTAAAAATTACTATCCGTCTTTAACCGACGCTGAAAATCAGACCAATGAAATTTCAGATCCTGTAAATTATATTGCGCCAAACGGAGTTGTATTCATCAGAGTAAGCAATTCTTTCGGCTGTTATGACATCGCAAAGGTGACTCTTGAAGTCATTCCGCCTGTATTTTCCAATGTTCTGGAAGATAAAATTATTTGCATGGAAGATAAAACAAACTTGGATGCAGGTCCCGGATTCACAGGCTATTTATGGAGTACAGGAGCAACCACCCAATCCATCAGTAATGTGGGTGTGGGAACATATTGGGTAAAACTTAAAACAGGACAGTGCGTGGCATTGCAGGAAGTAAAAGTATATGCATCGGAACAGCCCGTGATTTCCAGTATTGATATTAATAATAATGAAGTTACGGTTCATGCAATCGGTGGTACGATTCCTTATCAGTATTCATTAGACGGAATCAAATGGCAGGATTCTAACGAGTTTAAAAATATACCGAGAGGCGACATTAAAATTTTTGTAAAAGATGCTTATGACTGCGATCCTGTTACCGTAAGTGTATTGGTTCCTAATCTGATTAATGTTATTACGCCTAACGGAGACGGAATAAATGATTTTATTGATTATTCTGCACTCGCCGGAAAACAAAATCTTGTTTTCAATATTTTCGACAGATACGGTGCGCAGATTCATAAGGCCGACAAATCCAATAAATATAAATGGGACGGAACCGCAAACGGAAGAAAAATATCTACCGGAAACTACTGGTATTCCGTGTGGTGGAATGAAAATGATAAGAAAAATACTCCTGTAAAATATTCAGGATGGATTCTTGTAAAAAACCGTGACTAAACAATTTCAAACAAATAATACCTTATAATTTTTTAGCATGAATTTAAAATTACTTTCAAGAGCAATGTATATGGGAGCTGTCTTGGCAGCTTCTAATGCAGCAGCTCAAAATTTCCAGCCAATGCTTATTTCATCGGGGTTTAATTCCGATGTTATTGCAAACGGAGTCGGATCTTCCGCAGTAACTACCTCAACCGATGTAGACGGCGTTTCATTCGCTTTTGTATCAAGAGATTTTCAGCTTACCTCTTCCAGCACTCCGCTTACTTATGGTTTACCGAGTGACGGCATCGTAAACAGTGTAGTTTCCACAACCCCGGGATTATCCTATAAACTAGCCAGTTACAGTGCAAACAACTCCTTGAAGCTGGCTAACCAGAACGACTCCGGAACAATAACCTTTTCAACGCCGATAGCAGCATTTAAATTATATATGCTTGCAACCAGCGGAAGCGGTGCTTCTACCGTTACGGTAACCGTTAATTTTACAGATAATACCTCACAAACCTTTACAGGAGTTGCCGTTTCAGACTGGTATAACGGAACCGGATTCGCAATACAGGGGTTCGGAAGAATCAACAGAACAAACGACACCCTGGAATCAGGAAGCGGAACCAATCCGAGATTGTACCAGACATTGCTGACGTTAGATGCTGCCAATCAGACAAAGCCCATCCAAAGCATTACAATTACCAAAACATCAACCGCACAGGGTTATACCAATATTTTTGCCTTTTCAGCAGATGCTTATTCCACTTGTGCGCCTCCTACATTGAATGCGGTGGGAACTCTTACGGCAAATTCCGCAGCGGTTTCATGGACACCTGCAACGGGAACGACGGCAACCACGTATGATATTTATTACAGCACAACCAATATACCTCCGGCTGCGGCAGCAACGCCTAATCTTCCGGGAGTTTCGGGAACCTCAACTACAATTCCGGGTTTAAATCCTAATACCACCTATTATTATTGGGTAAGAGCAAACTGCAGCGGTGCAGCAAGTCAGAGCGCGTGGTCTTTTTCAGGTACATTCAAAACATTATGCGGAGCCATGACTTCCATGTTTGAAGATTTTGAGTCTTATGCCACAGGAAATATCGTACCGGATTGCTGGGCAAGAATTATTGATACGAACGGAAGCCAGACAATCACCTCTACAACACCGGCTTCGGGCGTAAGAAATATTTACCAGTACAGCTCAACAACTCAAAATCCAACAACCGTTGTTCTTCCTCAGTTCAGCAATATCAATGCAGGAACACATTGGTTAAGATTAAAAGCAAGAGTAAGCACAGCGACAGGAACGCTGAATGTAGGATACGTTACGGATCCGGCAAACAGCTCAACATTTGTATTGTTACAGGCTTTAAGCATCAGCAACACTACTTACAGTTCAACAAGCGAATATTCAGTAATTGTTCCTTCTTCAGTTCCTTCCAACGCGAGACTGGCAATCAGAAATACAGCAGACGGAAAATCTTATTATTACGATGATGTCTACTGGGAACCTCTTCCGTCATGTTTTGCTCCTTCTGCATTAACTTCGTCTAATGTTTTGGCAAACAGTGCAGGAATTTCCTGGACGGCTCCGGCTTCTGCTCCGGCAGGAGGATATGAATATTATTATTCTACAAACACCACGGCACCAACTGCTGCAACCACAGCTTCTGGAAGCAGTACAGCCACTTCAACAACCATCAACGGACTTTCTCCGGCTACAACTTACAACATCTGGATAAGATCTGCATGCAGCAGTTCAAATAAAAGTACCTGGTGGGGACCTATTTCGGTTACAACTGCATGTGCCACATTATCTGCGCCGTTTTCTCAGACTTTTGATAATGCAACCTTACCGAATTGCTGGACGAATACCAATCCGGGAAGTACAACAGCGAATCTTTTATGGAAATTTTCAGGAAGCGCCGATTATGGAGCCAACCTTGCCAATAATGGAAGAGCTGCAGGAACTTATGCGTGGGTAGACGCGAGTTCTCCGTACAGCGGAGCGGGAGCCAATACAGTACAACTGGTCACCCCTTCAATAAATTTAACAGGATTAACATCTCCTTATATTTCTTTTGAATGGTTTAAAAATCATTCTACCTCTACAAGTACTACAGTGAGTCCTTCAACCTATGATAACAACAAACTTACAGTAGAAGTAAACAGCGGAAGCGGATGGGTTTCTCTATGGAGCGATACCTCCAATTCTAACCAATGGAGACCTGTAGGAATTCCTTTGCCTTCATCTTATATCGGGACAACCATTCAGGTAAGATTTACAGTAGATAAAAATGTAAATGGCAACGGTTATTTTTATGATGATGTTTTACTGGACAATGTTGAGGTAAAACAGAATCCTGTTTTGGCTACAGGCGAAGTTTCAGCGGCTAAAAATACAGTTAAAGTATATCCGAATCCTTTCAAAGATACCGTAAGCATTTCAGATATTGAAAAAGTAAAATCCTTGAGCATCAGCGATGTTTCGGGAAGAATAATTAAAACTGTTGAAAATCCTTCAAAAGAAATTAATGTAAGCACATTAAATTCAGGATTATACTTATTCATTATCCGATTGAAAGACGGTTCTCAGTATACCGTAAAAGCAATAAAAAATTAATTATTAATATTTACATTCGCAGAGGTATGTAAAAATGCATCTGCTTCCAGAACCTTCGGAATTTCCGGAGGTTTTATTTTGGAAGTTCAGGCAGTGTTATTTTTTCCGTTTTGGAGGATAAAGTTTTTAAAAATGCTTCCAGCTGTGCAATTTCTTCATCCGACAGTTCAAGCATTCTCACCATTCCGGATTTTTGAGAATGTAAAGTAATTCCTTCATAAACGGTAGATCTTTTCTGAGAATATTCGGGATTTCCTTTGCTGTAAAATTCAATTACTTCCTTTAAGCTTGTCATGGATCCGTTGTGCAAATAAGGTGAAGTTTTAGAAATCTCCCTTAAACCCGGAACCCGAAATTTTCCTGCATCATCCGCAACTTTTGTCACTGCATACCTTCCAAGATCCTCTCCTTTTTCGCCCAGTAAAGAAGTTCCAACATTTTCAAACCTGTTATTCGAAAAATATCCCGAATTGTGGCAGTTGATACACTGCGCTTTTGTTCTGAAAAGATGAAGCCCCATCAATTCATCATTGGTATATACTTCCGGCTTTCCGTCGATAAACACATCAAACTTACTTGGAGAACTTTTTATCGTTCTTTCAAACGTGGCAATGGCTTTGGAAATGCGGTCTTTGGTAACAGTTTTATCGCCAAAAGCTTTTTCGAATAAAATCTCATAGCCTTTTATTTTTGCAATTTTTCCTGCCGCAATATCAATATGTTCACTCATTTCTCTCTGATCCTGAATCGGCATCTGCGACTGTTCTTCCAGAGATTTTGCTCTTCCGTCCCAAAATAGAGATTTTGCAAAGGCGGCATTCAGAATGGTCATTGCGTTTCGGGTTCCGAGCTGTCTGTCGTGCCCGAAAGAAACCGTTCTGCTGTCGCCCCATCCCAATTCCGGATCATGACAGGAAGCACACGCAATCTGATTGGATTTTGAAAGTCTGGGATCGAAAAAAAGCGTTTTTCCCAAGAGTTCTTTTTCGGAAGAATAGGGATTATCTTTTGGAAATTCCACCTCCGGCAAATGTCCGATTTCCACAAAAGTTGGGGCAGATTCGGGATCAAGAACAGGTTTTGGCCATTGTGAAGAATCGCCTGAAGAATATAGTTTTCTCAGATTATCCAAGAACGTATTTTTCTGATTGATTTCTTTTTGAACCTTACTGTTTAAGCAGTTGTTTAAAAGCGAAACCAAAAGAAATAAGATCAAAATCCAACTTAAACTATTCTTCACGATTATCGGGAGTTTTAGCAAAAATAGGATATTTAATTGTTTTTTAGAATACTTTAAATTCATCTACAAAACAAACTTGTTTACCTTAATAGCAATAATCATAGCAACGACGAAAAATATTCATTAAATACGGTATTGTCTTAAGGTACAAAGATTTGAGACTAATAAAAATCCTGCGCGTTTGCGTTTTCCAATAAGACTATTTTTATTTTAAAAAGTTCAAACTCTACATTTAAAATTTTTACTTTAAACAACTTAAAAGTCTAAACCATTTTATTTAAATTTCAAAAAAATCATGTTTTCTTAAAAATTTTAAGCCAATAAAAATCTTTAAAATCCGTTTTTCACATGAACTTTTCCCGAACGTTGCCAAAGTTCAGATTAAAGCATTAATTTTATACTCTCTTCACATACAGGAGATGTAATAATTTATATTTAACGAATTATTCAAATAATAAACAAACTTACATGCAGACATTATCATTTAAAATTGCCACTACCGCAGCAGCAATTTGTTTCAGTACGGCAGTTTTTGCCCAACAGAAATATTCTGTGAGCGGTACTGTGAAAGATAAGAAAAACGGAGAGCTTCTGATTGGCGTTACGGTGAAAGTTGCTGAAGATCCTACCATTGCAGTTGTTGCCAACGATTACGGCTTCTACTCGCTTTCTCTTCCCAAAGGAAATTATACTTTGATGATCTCTAATCCGGGTTTTAAGGATTTTACGAAAAGTATTACCGTAGAAGATAACATCAAGCAGGATCTGGAACTGAGTTCCGGAGAAAACGAAGCGGAAGAAAGAACCGGAAAAATTGATGAGGTAGTGATTTCCGGCGTGAAAAAAGATAAAAATCTCACTTCTGCACAGATGGGAACCGAAACCTTAAGCATTAAAAATATTGAAAAGCTTCCGGTTCTGTTTGGAGAAAAAGATGTTCTGAAAACCATACAGCTTCTTCCCGGAATCAAAAGCAACGGCGAAGGAAACAGCGGATTCAGTGTAAGAGGCGGTGCGACAGATCAAAACCTTATTTTGCTGGATGAAGCGGCAGTTTATAACGCGTCTCATTTGCTCGGATTTTTCAGTACGTTTAACAGTGATGCGCTGAAAGATGCAAGCATCATCAAAGGAAACAGTCCTGCCCAATACGGAGGAAGACTTTCTTCGGTTCTGGACGTCAAAATGAAGGACGGAAACAACAAAGAATACAATGTAAACGGAGGATTGGGATTAATCAGCAGCCGACTGAGCGTGGAAGGTCCTATTCAGAAGGAAAGATCTTCTTTCATTGTTTCGGGAAGAAGAACCTATGCCGATGTTTTTCTAAAAGCAACAGACGATTTCAAAGACAGCAAATTATATTTTTATGATCTGAATTTAAAGGCCAATTATCAGATCAATGAAAACAACCGTTTGTATTTATCCGGCTATTTCGGGCGTGATGTTTTGGGATTGGGCGATACTTTTTCAAGCGACTGGGGAAATACGACGGCTACCCTGCGATGGAACAGCATCATCAGCAGCAAACTATTCTCCAATACTTCATTAATTTACAGCAACTACAATTATAATGTAAGCTTAAGCAGCAATAATAATACTTTCGGATTGAGTTCCAAGATTGAAGACTGGAACCTGAAGCAGGATTTTTCATGGTTTGCGGGAAATAAGCATTCGGTGAAGTTTGGTTTGCAGTCTATTTATCATACGATTACACCAAGCAGTGCTTCCGGAACAAGTGTGAGCAGCTATCCAAGAAATCCGAGATATTCGTGGGAAAATGCTTTCTATATTAATGATGATTTTAAAGCTACCGAAAAACTGACGATCAACTACGGAGCCAGACTTTCCCTGTTCAGCGTTTTGGGAGGTGATGTGTTTAACACCTATGAAAACGGAGTTCTTACAGATTCTGAATTTGTTGAAAAAGGAAAATTCGGAAAAACATATGTTAATGTAGAACCGAGAATTACGGCAAACTACAGGATTAACGAAGTAAGCAGCATTAAAGGAGGCTATTCCAGAAATACTCAGAATTTACACCTTTTAAGCAACAGCGGAAGCGGAAATCCTACGGATCAGTGGATTGGAAGCAGCTTTACGGTAAAACCTGAAATTGCAGATCAGGTAAGCTTAGGCTACAGCAGAAATTTCAGCAACAATAATTATGAAATCAATGCTGAAATCTATTATAAGTCTCTTCAGAACCAGATCGATTATAAAAATGGAGCTCAAATTACTTTCGACACTGCAGCAGACGTGGAAAGCGAACTGCTGTTCGGAAAAGGAAGAGCCTACGGATTTGAAATCATCGCCAAAAAGAAAAGCGGAAGATTAACGGGATGGATTTCCTATACCTTATCTAAAACGGAGAGAAAAATCGACGGCATCAATAATAATGAATGGTACAACGCAAGACAGGATAAAACGCACGATCTTTCAGTTGTTGCCACTTATCAGCTGAATCCGAAATGGACTTTTTCAGGACTTTTTGTGTACAGCACCGGAAATGCAGTTACGTTCCCGACCGGAAAGTATGAACTGAACGGACAGACGGTTTTCCAGTACAGCAGCAGAAATGCAGACAGAATGCCTGCTTACCACAGACTGGATTTTAATGCAACGTACGAACCTGTAAACAACAAACGCTTTAAAGGATCATGGTCTTTCGGAATTTATAATATTTACGGCAGAGAAAATGCTTACACCATCACTTTTGAAGACAATCCGGATAAGCCGGGAACAACACGTGCAATGCAGACTGCCCTGTTCAGATGGGTTCCAAACATTACGTATAATTTCAAATTTTAATTCATGAAAAATATATTTTTAATCATACTGTCTTTATTTTTAGTCACTTCCTGCGAAAAAGAAATAGATCTTGATCTCGAAGATCAGAGCGGACAGATTGTTATTGAAGGAAACATTACCGATCAGGCTGGACCTTACTTTGTAAAGATTACAAAATCTGTTGCCTTTACACAAGCGAACCAATATCCCGCAGTAACGAATGCGCAGGTCATTCTGAGTGACAATACCGGACAGACGGAAACGCTTCAGTATGCCGGAAACGGAAATTACAAAACGTCCACCTTTGTGGGACAGCCCGGAAGAATTTATACGTTAACCATTAACGCAGAAGGAAAACAGTATACCGCGCAGAGTACAATGCCACAGACTGTTTCTTTTGACGGTCTGGAGCAGGATTCTTTCCTTGTGGCAGGACAGACGAGCTATACACTTCTGCCGCTTTTCACAGATCCGGCAAGTTTAGGAAACCGTTATCTTTTTGTCTATACAGTAAACAGCAATCCGAAAAAATTCTTCTCCGAATTTTCAGATAATGTGAACAACGGATTACCGAATCAGAGACCTCTTCTGCTTCCCAACGACGACAGCAACGCAAATGATATCAAAGTGGTTGCAGGAGATGTGATCCATGTAGAAATGCAGTGTATTGATGATAAAGTGTATACCTATTATTCTGCACTTCTACAGCTTTCAGGAAGCGGTCCCGGCGGAGGAATTACTCCCGCCAATCCGCCAAGCAACATCAGCAACGGCGCTTTGGGCTATTTTTCAGCACATACTGTAAGAACAAGAACCGCTGTTATTCAGTAAAAAATTAAAATAAAAGCTATCTGTACTTTCCGGATAGCTTTTTTTGTTTCCTGTAAACAACTGACGTTTCAGCCTTTAAAAATTTATTATAGAATTAATACGATGTGATGTAACAAATATTCCCTTTTAAGTGTCTTATGTAGGAAACATAGTTTTTTTACATGAAAAATATTTTGATACCGATTGCCTTTTTAGCAGGCATATTTACATTTGCACAGGCTGAAAAGGATACTCTAAAATCTAAGGAGAAGGCTATTGAAGGAGTTACCGTAACGGTAAGAAAACCGACCATTGAATCCAAAGTAGACAGAACCGTTTTTAATGTTTCCAACAGCTCTATTCTTGCAGGAAACACGACTTGGGACGTCTTGAGAATGACTCCGCTGGTAAGTATTGATAACAATGATGCCATAAAAGCTGAAGGAGAAACCGTAACCGTTTACATCAACGACAGGAAGTCTGTTTTTACAGGAAAGGAACTGAAAGAATACCTGAAAACGATTCCGGCAGACAACCTGATGAAGATTGAAGTGATTACAAGTCCGTCTTCGCGATATGAAGCAACAGGTTCTGTCATCAATATTGTATTGAAAAAGCGTGATGATGAAGGAGTTAAAGGAAGTGTTACCTTAAACAACAGGCAGAACACCAAAAACTCTCAGTATACCAACCTGAATTTAAATTATCACCGTAAAAGCTTTACACAGACCTTCATCGGAAGCTACAGCGACAATACCAACGTACAGAGCAATTCCAGTCTTTATAAAGTGGATGCTGAAAATTCTGAAACTTACAGAAATTCTAAAACCATAGGAAGATACAAAAGTCCTTCCCTTTCCTCCACTTCAGAATTTGAACTGAATAATAAAAATACAGTAGGTGTAATTCTTGAATATTACCAAAGCAACTCTTCTTCCAATACCGATGCAGATGGATTGAGAAATGTTAACGGACTATTCGAAAATTCTTATCTTCAGAACCAAAATTCTACGGGACTTAACAGAAATTTCGGCTCCAATATTTTTTATAAATGGTATGATAAGGAAAAGAATAAAATCCTTGACATTAATTTAGGTTCCAATTATTACGGACAGTCGAGTGACGATTATTTTTTAAAAAATATGATGTACAAATCCAAACCGGATGAAAAACAGGAAATAGGAGTTCTCACAGATACCGAAAACAGAAATTATTACCTGAAACTAGATTACACGCAGCCTATCGGAAAAGAAGGCGGAAATTTTGAAGTTGGTGGAAAGATCGATTTCAATAATAATGTGATCCCAAACAGCTTATATGGAAATATGCTTACGGGGCTCAGTTCCGGAGATGTTTTCCACTATGAAGACAACATCAGTTCCCTGTACGCCAACTACAGCAAAACATTCTTCAAAAAACTGGAAACCAGAATCGGACTCCGTTATGAATACATCGATTATAAAATACGTCAGGATAATGCAGGAACTTCGAGAAGAGATTCTTACGGAAAACTGCTGCCCAATATTTTATTGAAATATTCTTTTTCAGACAATTATGATTTAAGTTTAACGTATAACAAAAATATCTGGAGACCATGGTATGCGGAATTCAATCCGTTTATGATCCCGAACAGCGACGGATTCTACAGCCGTGGAAGCATCGATCTGGAACCCAACCCAAGCGACAGGGTTTATATGAAGTTAGGCATTCATAAAAAATACTTTATCTCTGCGAGATATATGTTTACCGATCAGGATTACTGGACCAATTATGTAACGGAAACCATTAATGACATCAACGGAAATCCTCAAAATATCACCATTACGCAGCCCTCCAACTTTTTCGGGAAAGTGCATAAATATTACGTTTTTGCCAATACGAACCAGACTTTCTTCAAAAATAAATTTACGGTGAATCTCGGATTGGGATGGTATTATATTGACAACAGCGATTTTAACAGGAAAAACGGTTTGGAAAATGCGAATAACTACATCAGCTATCTGAGTGCTTCTACGAACCTTACGTACACGAATCTGTTTAATAAAAATATCAATCTGAGCGCATGGGTAGAAGTGTCTAATCAGAACAACGGAAATTCCACGACGAACAAAGCAAACGTCTTTCATAATATTTCAGCCACGAAGATATTCCCGAAAACCCAGATGGAAGTCAGCCTTCAGCTCATGAATATTTTTCAGAGACCGAATTACGATGCCACCACTTTTGTGCAGGGAGGAACTTTCCGAAATGCTTCAAAATGGGACTGGTACGGAGCATCTATTTCATTTGTAAAACGTTTCGGAAACCAGAAAGTAAAAGAAAATACCAAAACCGATGTTGAGAAAAACGGCGGCGGCGGAAAATAATTTTAATGTTAAATTTTAGTACGGACGATGGATTAATTTTCATTGTCCGTTTTTTTTATTGAATTTATTTCAACTTTTTTAAAACAAAAATATTTTTTTTGGAAAACGCAAAGACGCAGGATTTTTATTCGTCTCAAATCTTTAAGGCGCAAGAAAATCGAAGATTTTCAATAAAAATTGATACTTAATTTTATCGCAGATAAAATCTTTGTACCTTAAGACAAGACCGTATTTAATGAATATTTTTCGTAGTTGCGATGGTTGCTATTAAACTTCTAATTTACTCTAATTTTCACGTTCCCAACGTCAAATTGTATGTTCTGAACCTATTGGGATACGTTTTGTATGGTTTCGGATACGTTCTCTACTCTTTCGAAGATGTTAAATAATGGTTTGGATGCGTTAATCAACATGTCCGTTGAGGTTTTTAATAAGTCCGTTGAGGTCTTGAATTCCTCATGATACGTGACTTATATCTCGCGACACGTTTTATATCGATACGAAGATGTGAAAGACCATTCCGGAAGAGTAAAATACGTCTACGAGTCTTTCCGTAACCTATCCAGATGATTGAATAACGTATCGGGATCGATGGATAACCTCATAGGAATATTAAAAGACGTGTTGATAGAGGTTTAATAGATGTTGAGCAGAGATTGTTATGGTTTCTTTTTTGAAAACGCTAAGTTCGCTGAGGTTACTTTGAAATTTATGAGAATATTTTTCCGAGCGCAACGGCGTAAACTCAGCTAATTATAATCATGGTTTTTAAATCTCTGAAATTTTTATTTCACTTTAAGTTTTGGCTAAAGCCAATTTATTTCATGGAAATATTAAAATGGGCTAAAGCCCATTCCTACTGATAATTTGTATTGGTTTTGAATTGAACTCACGTTAATTTTAATCACAACACTTAACGTTCTTTTTTGAAAACGCTAAGTTCGCTGAGTTTTTCTTTGAAATTTATGAGAATATTTTTCGAGCGCAAGGGCGTGAAACTCAGCTAATGATAATGACGGTTTTAAATCTCTGAAATTTTTATTTCACTTTAAGTTTTGGCTAAAGCCATTTTATTTCTCAAAACTATTTAAATGGGCTAAAGCCCATTCCTATTGATAATTTGTATTGGTTTTAAATTGAACTCACGTTAATTTTAGTCATCATATTTAAAAAGTTTTGAACAAGACCAGTTTGTTAAAGTCTTTTACATTATCTTTTTTTAGTCTGAAAATATAGTCTTTAAAAAAAGCCGGAAAAAGATAAAATATCTTTTTCCGGCGTTGATTCTTAAAAATCTTTGAAATTATTGTTTACGGATACGGTAGAGCTTGCCTCCGTCCGTCACTGCATATAAATTACTATCTGTTCCCTGCGTAATATCTCTGAAACGCTGGTTTTCGGATGAAAGCAGCCTTTCTTCGCCTATTACTTTGTTGTTTTCCATAACCAGTCTTGCGATGTGCATTCCGCTTAGGGAAGCTACGAAAAGATTGTTTTGCCACTCCGGAATGGTGTTTCCTTTATAAAAAGTGATTCCGCTTGGCGAAATTACAGGATCCCAATAATAAACCGGCTGTTCCATTCCTGCCTGCTGCTGAATTCCTGCGCCGATGGTGGCTCCGCTGTATTCAATTCCGTAAGTGATGGTAGGCCAGCCGTAATTTTTGCCGCCTAAAACCCTGTTGATCTCATCCCCTCCTCTCGGTCCGTGCTCACTCTGCCATAATTCTCCCGTTACAGGATGGATGGCAATTCCCTGAGGGTTTCTGTGTCCGATGCTGTATAATTCCGGCAACGCCCCCGATTGTGAAAACGAAGGATTCCCGGGTGCGGGTTGACCGCTAGTTGTAATTCTCAGGATTTTGCCTAAAGCTGCCGTTGCAGACTGGGCAAGAGGTCTTGTGGAAAGATCAGAACGTTCTCCCGTACTCACAAAAAGATTTCCTGTATTATCAAAAACAATTCTTCCTCCGTAATGAAGATTTCCGACATTGGCAGAAGGATTTGCCCTGTAAATTACCGTCGGATTCTCTATTGTTGTTTCTGAATTGGAGAGTCTTCCTTTTGCCACAGAAGTTATATTTCCGCCTGAAACATTTTCAGAGAAAACCCAATATACCATTCTGTTGGAAGTAAACTGCGGATCTACACAAACGCCAAGTAAACCACCCTGTCCTCCGGAATTTACGGAAGGCAGTCCTGTAATGGCATTGCTTACGGTTCCGTTAGTGCTTATAATCCTCATGGTTCCTGCTTTCTCGGTTACGAGAAGTCTTCCGTCCGGCAGGGATGTAATTCCCCACGGCGAAGTTAGTGATGAGGTAACGACTTCACTTACGTAAGGGGTAGAAGTTTTTGCACCATTCGCTCTCGTCTGTCCTGCAAAAGCCGGCTGATAATTCGTATTGGCAGCATTGGATTCTACCGGAGGAAGCGATGGTGTATTAGTCCCTCCATTTTCTTCGATGGTTTCCGAACAGCTTGCCATCATCAGCGAAGCAGCAACCAGTACATGATAGGTTCTTATTTTCATATTTCAAATGTTTGGTGTTTCTTATGCAAATTTTATTTTGTGCAACAAATTACTTGCCGTAAATACAGAATCAGTTATCAGATATGAATACGATTCAATCGGTTGCACTATTTTATGGTATTTCTTATATTTTAAATGATGATTAAGAAAATTTTAAGATTTAAAATGAAAGTATGGCATGAATATTATTATAGTATTACAAACACGTTTAAGATGGAAAACCTGTTAGCCAATAAAGATTTAATAAACAAGTATTTAAGATTAGTCATTAAGCAGCAATTCAATACAGAAATTGATTTGAGAGGAGAATATACATTTACCGAAAATCTGGTTTCCAAAAAACCAATTATTGCCACTACTTTCTCGGAAAAAATTCTTTCGCAGCCCGATATAAAAATGGTTTTGACCTCTGTAATCACAGAAATAAATATCGGAGTCTGTACAACAGAACAGATGCAGAAAACAGTTGAAATTTATCCTGAAACCGATTCTAGGGAAATGCAGGAAATTGTTTAAATAAAACTCCCTGTACAGCTTTGTACAGGGAGTTTTATTTTTGAGAGAATTACTTTAAATTTTTCGAATATTACTGCAGATACTGTGCAACTTTATCTTCTAAATCTTCAAGATTGAAAGGTTTGGCAACATAATCATCCGCCTGAGCTTCCTGCGCCAGAGCTACAATGTCGTTATTTGCCGTTACATAAATCACGGGAATGTTTTTAAATTCCTGATGATTTTTCAGAAGCCTTGTTGCTTCCACTCCACCGATTTTCGGGATCCAGTTATCCATAAGAATAACATCCGGCTGGAACTGCTCTACTTTCTCCAAAATGTCATGTGAAGTTTCCGAAATTTCGACCTGATAACCATTTTCTTCAAAAATGATGGTGATGACTTCCAAAATAGTTTTATCATCATCAAAAATCAAAATTTTCTTCTTGCTCATATCTATTTAACTTTAGTTAGGGGTTATATTTTTATAACTGATTGATGTACTCTGCCAGATTACCGGGCTTTATAATCAGATCAAAATTAATTTCTTCCACAGCCTGTTTCGGCATATAATCTACTTCCGCGGTTTCTGGATCCTGAATCCAGACTTTTCCATTGTTTTTTTTGATGTATGCCAAACCTTCCACGCCATCTGCATTGGCTCCGGAAAGCAGTACACCAATCATCCTTTCCCCATAAATTTCCGCCGCAGATTTAAAGGTTACATCTATGGAAGGACGGGAATAGTTCATCTTTTCCGAGCTGTCCAGAGACATGATGTTTTTATTTTCGAATAATAAATGGTAATCTGCCGGAGCAATGTAAATTTTATTATTCTGAATTTCGGTCTTGTCTTCAATCTCAATAACTTCCACAGGCGAAAACTGCTGCAGTAAGGTCTGCAGGATATTGTTGGAATGTGCTTTTCTGTGAACTACCAGCAAAATGGCAAAATCCAGCTTTTCGTTTATTTTTTTAATCATTTCCAGAATCACCTGCAAGCTTCCTGCGGAACCTCCGATAACGATCAGTTCGATATTTGTACTCTTCTTCATGATAAAAACAGCTTACTGGTGATCTATTTTTTTCCATATCTTCTGATCATCCACCTGATTATAATTTTTGTCTAATTTAGAAAATCTAAGGGTTTCTTTTGCACCTAAAGCTAAAAAACCTAAATTTTCCAGACTGCTGTCGAAAAGTTGGAATACTCTTTCCTGAAGACCGCGATCGAAATAGATAAGAACATTCCTGCATATAATGAGCTGAAAACTGTTGAAAGAACTGTCGGAAACCAGATTATGGGTAGAAAGGATCAGTTTTTCCTGAAGGCTTTTATCAAATTTCACACTGTCGTAATTCGCCGTATAATAATTTGAAAAATCCTTTTTCCCGCCCGATAAAATATAGTTTTCGGAATACAGCTTCATCTGCTGTAAAGGAAAAACCCCGGCTCTTGCTGTTTCCAGAACGGAAGGATTAAGATCTGTGCCGTAAATTAAAGATTTATGGTAAAGATTTGCCTCTTTAAGCAAAATAGCCATTGAGTAGGCTTCTTCTCCGGTAGAACATCCCGCCACCCAGATTCTGATGAGCGGATAGGTTCCCAACTGCGGAAGAATTTTCTCCCGTAATGCTTTAAAAAACTGAGGATCGCGGAACATTTCCGTTACATTCACGGTAATTTCTTCGATGAATCTTTTCAGGTATTCCGGATCATTAAGTATTGTATATCTTAACTCTGCAAAGCTTGTAAATCTGTCGATCAGGCATATACGGTTCACCCTGCGCTTGAAGGAAGCGCGGCTGTACTCGGAGAAATCGTAGCCGTACATATCGTAGACATCTTTAATAAGATATTCTACTTCTTCATCTTTTACAATACTTGGTTCCAGCATTTACGATAATTTTTCTATAGCGTTCATTAAAAGGTCTACATCTATCGGCTTTGAAACATAGTCTGCAGCTCCTGCATCCAGACATTTCTGGCGGTCTTCAGGCATTGCCTGCGCGGTAACTGCAATTACGGGAATATTGCTGATAGAAGGTGTATTTTTTATCATCTTTATGGCTTCATACCCATCCATTTCCGGCATCATCATGTCCATTAAAACTACATCAAAATGGTTGTCTTTATTTAAAACTTCAATGGCTTCCTGAGCCATTGTACTGCTTTCAATGTGGTATCCTCTGGCTTTCAGGGTGAGCTTTAAAGCAAATATATTGCGCGGATCATCGTCCACGATAAGAATTTTTTTATTCATCAGAATTTTAGCTGTTTAACTTTCATATAACCAAACACGAAGTAAGGATAGTAACTGATCGATATCCACCGGTTTGGAGATATAATCTGACGCTCCTGCCGTGATGCATTTTTCACGCTCTCCGATCATGGATTTTGCGGTAATGGCAATAATCGGCAGTCTTTTGAACTTAGGCATTTTTCTGATTTCCTTGATTGCCTCGTAACCGTCCAGTTCGGGCATCATCATATCCATCAGGATCACATCCACATCAGGATTTTCTTTAATCTGCTGGATCGCATGGTTTCCGTCCATAGCAACCACAACTTCTACTTTGTATTTTTCCAGTGCTTTGGTAAGGGAGAAAATATTTCGGACATCATCATCGGTAATGAGTATTTTTTTACCGCTTAAAACTTCCGTAAGCGATCCCAATGTTTTGCTTCTTACATTTTCAATGGAATTATTTTTCTCTTCCACCAGATGCAGGAACAATCCCACTTCATCCAGAATTCTCTGGTAAGAATGTGCTGTTTTTACAACGATGGAGTCTGCACACTGCTTTATTTTCAGTTCTTCGGATTTGGACAGATTTCTTTCGGTAAAGATGATGATCGGAAGATTCTCCAGTCCTTCATAACTTTTTATGGATTCTATAATTTCGTATTCGTTTCCTCTTGAAGCTCCAATGTCCAGAATCACACAGTCTACATGATTTGCCGTTAAAGCTTTCACACTGTCTTCTACGTTATTTTCTACTGACAACGAAATATTGAAGTTGCTGAGGAAATAAGACAATGCACTCGCGTGTTTTGCGTTTTCTTCTACAATCAATACTTTCTGCGGACCTTTTTTAAGGGCTTCTTCAATCTTTCTGAAAACATCGGTCATCTGATCGAGTGCAACAGGTTTGCTGATGAAATCAATCGCCCCTTTCATGAGGCTTTCATTCTTTACGTGAAGCGCGGACATCATGTGTACCGGAATGTGTTTTGTTTCGGGATTGGATTTTAAATCATCCATTACCTGCCATCCGTCTTTTACAGGAAGCTGAACATCCAGCAGAATTGCCTGCGGACGATATTCCAGTGCTGCAGACAGACCACGGTCTCCTCTTACTTCAATCACAGCTTTATAGTTCTGCAAATGAGCATATTTCAGCAATGCTTTGGCAAAATTGGTATCATCTTCAATAATCAGAATGGTTTTATCGCCTTCCTGAATGGTATTTCTGTCGTCGTCTACATTTTCAGGAATCTGAAGGGTATTTACCGTTTCTTTTTCTTCCGTTTGTTTTTCATCAAGAATATTCTGGATTTCTTCAACATCTTCACGGATGATTTCTACGAGATTCTGATCTTTTTCAACCTGAGGAGTTTCAGTAATTGCCTTTAAAGGAATGCTTAAACTGAATTCGCTTCCTTCGTCTACTTTACTTTTCAGGGTAAGTTCTCCGCCTAATAATCTGGCAATTTCACGACTGATCGATAGTCCGAGACCTGTTCCTCCGAATTTTCTTCTTGTGGAACCGTCTGCCTGCTGAAAGGCTTCAAAAATAATTTTCTGTTTGTCTTCTGCAATCCCGATTCCGGTATCTTTTACGGAAAAGATGATAAAATCTGCTTTTTTAGGATCTTTTTTAATGTTTAAATCGATGCTTCCTTTTGTGGTAAATTTCAACGCATTCGATAATAGGTTTCTCAGAACCTGATCTACTCTTAAACGGTCGGTTTCGATATTTTTTTCAAGAGATTCATCGATATTGATGTTAAACTGAAGATTTTTCTCCTGAAATACAGGATTGAAAAGATCTTTTAAGTCTTTTACCACATCATTGATAATAACATCCTGATATTCCAGAGTCATTTTTCCGGATTCAATTTTGGCAAGATCCAGAATTTCATCAATTAAGGTTAATAAACTGCTTCCTGAGCTTTGTATTACTTTAGCCGATTCTATCTGATCTTCGTTAAGATTTTCATCCGGATTTTCAGCCATCAGTCTTGAAAGAAGGAGAATTGAATTCAGCGGTGTACGAAGCTCATGAGACATATTTGCAAGGAACTCAGATTTGTATTTCGTACTTAAAGCCAGTTCTTCCACTTTTTTCTGGATTTCTGTGTTGCGCTCTGCAATCAGATGATTTTTTTCTTCCAATAGTCTTGAACGCTCTTCCAATTCGGCATTTGCCTGCATCAGTTCTTCCTGCTGAACTTTCAGTTCTTCTTCTGAAGCCTGAAGTTTCTGGGTCTGAGCTTCCAGTTCTGTATTCAGATTTTCCAGCTCAGAATGCTGAACCTGCAATTCTTCCGACTGTGCCTGTGTTTCTTCAAGCAACTGCTGTTCTTTTTCGCGACCTTTTGCCGCGCTTAAAGCAATTCCTATATTTCTGCTGCACTCTACGAAATAATCGACTCTGTCTTTTTCAAAGTTGGTAGCTGAACCTAATTCCAGAACTCCGATAATGAAACCGTCTGCAAAAATCGGGATTAGCATAATTCCGTAAATCTGGATGGTGCTGCTTGCAAAGGTTACCACAAAATCATCTTCATGAAGATTATTGTACACCTGAGTTTTTTCGCTGATGAAAGTCTGACCTACCATTCCTTCTCCGGGCTCGAAAACTTTTTTCATGTTGTTTTCCAGTCCGAAAGCGATGTTCAGTTTTAGTAAACCTTCATCATACAGATAAATTGATCCGTTGATGCAGTTTCCATATTCAATAAGCTGATGAAGAGATGCTTTGGCAACGTCTTTTACCGATTTGTTTCCTACGAGAGATTCATTAAGAATGGCAAGACCTTTCTGTCTCCAGTCACTTTTATTAATAGTATCAAAAGACAATTTCAAAGATTCCGTCATGTTATTTAAAGAATCTACCAAGTCGCCGAGATCATCTTCAGCCGTATCTACGACTCTCTGGTTATAATCTCCGTTGGCAATTCTGTTGGCAATCTGTTTGATTGCGACTACTCTTCTGGACATTTCCTCATCTTTTGCTTTCAGCATTTTTTCAAGTTTGTCTCTTCGGATAAGATCTGCTCTTAGTTTTACATAGAAAAATGCGGTAACGATGATGGCGGCAATGGAAGAAAATATAATGAAGAAAACAGTTGTGCGTGAAGATTTATTAAGATCTTTGGTTTTTACAGCAAGCTGATTTTCTTCGTATTCGGAGAAATCTTTTACAATCTGTCTGCATCGATCCATATACTGCTTACTGTCTTCCATCTGTTCCTGCGTCATTACGATACCTCTTCTGCGGTTTTCCACAAAGAGTTTCATATTGGCAAGATTGGTCTCTACATTTTTTTCCAGAAGATCCAGAAGTCTTTTCTGGTTTGGATCTGTAATCTCCAGGCTTCTTGCATATTCAAATGTCTTTGAATATTCTGAAATGCTTCTTTTAAAAGGTTCCAGAAAAACTTCCTGACCGGTAAGCTGATATCCTCTGTTTCCGGTTTCCGCATCAAGAACCGCAACCAGAATATCTTTTACCGCCGTTACAACGCGTCTGCTTTTTCCAACGCTTTCACGGTGGTTCATCTGGTTCTGAATGCTGAAGTAGGAAGCCAGTGAACTTGCAATCAGGATCAGGATGGAAAATCCTATCCCGAACTGAAGATTTCTTATAATTTTTTTCGGCATGGAAAATTAATTTAAAGGTAAAGTGAAATAAAATGTAGATCCTTCATCTATTTTGCTGGAAACGCCTATATTTCCGTGGTGCTGTTTTATGATTTCGGAACAGATAAAGAGACCGATCCCCATTCCCTGAAACTGGAGTGAAGATTCTTCCACACGGTAAAATTTATTGAAAACAGCTTCCTGCTTAAAATCCGGAATTCCTATTCCGAAGTCTGTAACGCTTACTCTTACTTCCTGCTCTTCTTCGTCTACAAAAGTGGTTACAATCACCTGATTGTTCTGAGGTGAATATTTTATGGCATTGGTTAAAAAGTTAATGAGAACCTGCTCGATACGGATTGCGTCCAGCGGAATAAGAATATCAGGTTTAATTCCGTCGCGTTTAATCTTTACTCTGCTTTCGTGCGTCTGTACGATTGTATCGATTGCGTTGCTGATCACGTTTTCAAGATTTACAGGTTTTTTGGTGATTTTCAGTTTTCCGTTTTCAATTTTGGAAACGTCAAGAAGGTCTGTAATTAAGGTATTCAGTTTTTCGATCTGATCCTGTACTTTGGTCAGAAAGCCGGCTTCTGCACTTTCTTTATCAAGCTTCAGTTTTCTTTCCAGTAACTGTACGTAAGCTTTAATACTTGTTAAAGGAGTTTTGAGTTCATGGCTTGCAATACTCAGGAATTCATCCTTTTCTTTCTCTACTTTTTTCTGATCGTCTATATCTGTAAAGGTTCCTACCCAGTTTTTAATTGTATCTTCCTCGTATACGGGAGTTACACGTAAGAGATGGTATCGGAAATTGCCGGATTCAATATTTTTTATCCTGATTTCAAGTTCCAGGGATTTTCCTTTTTTCCTGCATCGCTGAAATTCTTCCTGAATATTTTCATCATCGGGATGGGTTTCGGGAAAATTTTTCTCAGAGTGCGAATAATCGTACCATTTGCCATTTACAAAATCTACAATTCCGTCTTCATTAAGGGTAAAAGCAATCTGCGGAAGAGATTCGAGCATTAGGTGAAAATGGTCGATCTGCGACTTCATGGTTACCTGAGATTCTCTTCTTCCTTTTACTTCGAGCTCCAGACTTTGCTGCGTTTTTTTCATTGCAATATTCTGTTCCTGCAGGTTGTAGAAAGTTTTCACTTTCAGCATCAGAATTTCCGGATCCACCGGTTTTGTTACATAATCTTTACCTCCCGAAGCGTAACCGCGTGTGATAAATCTTTTCTCGGTATTTACAGCCGAAAGGAAAATAATAGGTACTTCCTTTGTTTTACTGTATCCTGCTAAAGTTTCCGCCACTTCAAAGCCATCCATATCCGGCATTTGAACATCCAAAATAATCAGTGCGTAATCATTTTTTAATGCCTTCATCAGCGCTTCTTCACCAGACTCTGCAGTGTCTACCTGAAAACTTTTGGATTCGAGTAGTTTTTTGAGTGAATAGAGATTACTTTGGTTGTCATCAACAATTAAGATCATATAAACTTAAAATCAATAATTAATTATATTTACTTCAGCTTCAAAAATACTCACAATATTTCGAAAAACAGGAATTTTTTACCTATTATCAAAACACATACCACAATAGCAGAAAAAAATTTTATGATCTATAATTTTTCACAAAAAATTTTTGAAAATTTTTCTTTCTTTAATTCAGCGATTTAAGAGTAAAATTTTAACCACATACCACATTTTTAGTTAAAATTTTAATTTATAAAAATTATTCACGGCACAGTGTTTGAATACAGGATAGTAACACTTTTTCACTTAAATATATTTTTCAAAATTAACCCACGTTTTATTGCGTGGGTTTGTTTTATTGTTCTTATATTTGCATCGAATTTCTCATGTTTAATTTGAGTTTTCATGGTTATTAGTTTTTATCCCCGCCGAAAGTCGGGGATTTTTTTATGTATTTTATTCAAGATATTTCACTTTTTTAAATCGCTTATTTTCTGAATATTATTCTTAAAA
The DNA here is from genome assembly GCF_014218915.1 of Chryseobacterium sp. C2(2020). NCBI lineage: Bacteria > Pseudomonadati > Bacteroidota > Flavobacteriia > Flavobacteriales > Weeksellaceae > Chryseobacterium > Chryseobacterium sp. C2(2020). The sequence continues at coordinate 5,728 of NZ_JACLCT010000045.1, read as the reverse complement.
GTGATTATTTTGTTAAAAAAAATAAAGATGATGGCACAACTTGTGATATAGACTACGCACACACTTAAAATCATAGATATGTCGATACAAATACAAGTTGCCCGATGCACACAATGCAAAGGCTATACTTCCGCTGCCCCGCTTGAACAGAAATATAATAACCATCCTGATATTATTGATCATTATTTTTATCACGGAGAACCTGCATTTACGCTGGATCTGAAAACTTTTGAAAAGTTCAGAAATTTAGAAAACACAGAGATAGAGATTGTTGAGCTTCATGAGCATGAGAAAAACGATCATCAACATTGTAAATGCGTGAAAAAATCTGTTCAAAAAGCATTATCTGCTCAAAAAGAAGTTTTCAGTATGCCAAAAAATCCTTTTGCTGCAGAAAAAAGCGAAATGGATAACGAGATTTATTTTAAGGACTTGTATTATACTTACAATAATTTTCACGGTGTAAGTTCTTCTCAACAGTATGGAAATTCCGGCAGAAAATTCCGCTAAAATAATTTTGTAAAAACAAAAATCTCTTCATATTTAAAGAAGTACTTAAGATGATAAGTTAAAGGCTTATGTTCTTAAGTACTTCTTTTGTTTTTATAGAGATTCAGCATCATTCAATTAAAAAATTAAATTCTTTTCTGTATTGTGACGGACTTTTCTGAATGTATTCTTTGAAAGTCTTATTGAAATAACTGAAATTGTTGAAGCCGGATTCAAAACAGACTTCCGTAATGCTTAAGGGTTGTTCTGCAAGAAGCTTTAACGAATGGGTAATTCTGTATTCGTTGACAAACTGTGTGAAGGTTTTATTAGTGATTTTTTTAAAGTAGCGGCAAAAAGAAGGCACTCTCATATTGGCAAGATCCGCAACCTGCTCTAAAGTGATCTGTTCTTTAAAATGATCTTTTACATAATTAAAGATAAGATTGATTCTTTCGTTGTCTTCTACCTGTGTCTGAAGGTAGTATTTCCCGGCGTTCAGAATTCTGTAATCTGAAGTTGAAGCCAAAGCATCCAGAATCTCAAGAAATTTCATGAGTTTTTCTAATGATGCGGATTCGTGCATGACAACAATTTGCTGCCCTATTTGTTTTTTGATGTTTTCGGAAAAAACAATTCCCGCTTTTGACTTTTCCAGCAAGGCAGAAATTTTCTGCATTTCAGGAAGTTCAAAGAAGTTTTCTCCCAAAAAATCCGGCTTGAACTGGATTACCATTTCATAATCGTTATTGGTGTTTTCATTCGTCATTCCGCAGTGCGGCAGATTACTTCCCATAAGCACAAGATCTCCGTCGGAAAAGTAAGAAATATTACTTCCGATCTGTCTTTTTCCGGAACCTCCGCAAACAAAAATGAGTTCAATTTCAGGATGATAGTGCCATACATGAGACTTTATATTTTCATTACGAAGAAATTTAAGACTTGTAAAACTGCTTCCGATATTGGGTTTTACGGCTTCAAAAGCCGGATGGGAATGTTTCATAGCCAATAATTAAAATTCATACACAAAATTAACAAATATTAATCTATAAATAAAATTTAGAGTTAAAATAATACATAAATATGAAAATTATATGGTAGCATACTGTTTACTAAGCATCTAAATTTGCAATATAAATAACTGATAATAAAAACCTTATCAATATGAAAAAAGTATTTCAATCCGTTTTTACAGCAGCTTTTTTATTTGTTTCTGCAAACGCAATGGCTAAAGACAAAGATTTTTCTCTTTCTTTCGCATCGTCTACTTCTAAAACGATACGTTTTGAAGTGAACAACGCCAAAAATATATCGTTGGTTATTTACAATGATTCTTATGGCGAACTTTATTCCGAAAGGCTTGAAAATGAAGATTCAGTGATAAAGACTTATAATCTGGAGGATTTAACAGAAGGAACTTATTACCTTATTGCAGAATCTGAGCAAAAGATTGAAAAATATAAGATAAAGATTAGCGATGATAACAAGGCTGAAATTGAAAAAATTCCTTTTGCCGTCATCAGCAAACCGGAATTCAGCGTATCAGATCATATTGTTAAACTTCATATTGGAAATCTGAAGAACAAGGTAAGAGTTTCCGTGGCAGATTATGCCGGAACTACTTATTATTCTTCTACAAAAGAAGCAGAAAATGGTGAATTGGATATGACTTTTGATCTTGATCCTAATACCGCCGATCACTACATCATCAGTATTGAGGAAAACGGCAATACATTTAACAGAACAATCGCTTTGAGATAAGAGATTCTATACATTCCCGTATTTATATCGGAATTAAAATTTTACGTACAATTAGTTTATTAAGGCAGCTTTTCTTTTTTAAATCACGGAGAAATGGCTGCCTTAATTTTTTTAAAATTATCTTCCTGATACAAAGCGGTTTTTGAATTTTACAACAAAAACCTTAAAAATTATTTTGCAGAAAATAAAAATAGTTCTATATTTGCACCACTGAAAACAACGATATAATCGGAGTTTCTGGAGAGTTGGCAGAGTGGTCGATTGCGGCAGTCTTGAAAACTGTTGACTGTAACAGGTCCGGGGGTTCGAATCCCTCACTCTCCGCCAGTTGGGAAACCAAAATAAGCTAAAACGCTGTAAACATCAATGTTTACAGCGTTTTTTGTTTTGGCTCTGTATCAAAAAAAATCAAAATAGGTCACGATTTATATGTCCTATTTCGTGTCCCATTCAAAAAATCACAAAAATGGGTCACGAAAAATCAAGGAAATCCTTACCAATAGGCAGTCTAACGATTGTACATCTTGCAAAAAGTGGTAACAAAAAGTAAATTATTAAACCATTAAAGTTATCACACAATGAACAAAACATTCAACCTGCTATTCTTTATCAAAAAGAACAAGATCAGAACAAACGGAACCGCTCCCATCTACTTACGAATTACGATAGACGGCAAGGCAGCAGATATTGCTGCTAAAAGGTATATTGATCCGAAGAAATGGGATGTTAAAGCACACAAGGCGTTGGGTAATTCGCAAGAAGCCAAAACACTGAATCTCTATCTTAAAACATTAGAACAGAAAGTTTACGATTTCCACTACCTGATGCTGAAAGAAGAAAACTTTGTAACTGCAGAGGGTTTAAAATCTAAACTGCTTGGAACTGACATTGAGCAAAGAATGCTCATCCCCATCTTTCAGGAGCATAATGACAAAGTTGAAGCTTTGGTCGGTCAGGATTTTGCTCCAGGAACATTGGAGCGTTATAAAACTTCTTTAAAACATACGCAGGAATTCATTAATTGGAAATACAAAGTTTCTGATATTGACATCACCCAAATCGATCACGGTTTTATAAGTGATTATGACTTCTGGCTCCGCAGTGTAAGAAAATGCGCAAACAATACAGCCGTTAAATACCTCAAAAATTTCAAAAAGATCATTCGTTTGTGTATGGCGCACGGCTGGATCACCAAAGATCCTTTTCTGGGCTATAAAGCAAAGATAAAAGCTGTGGAGCGTCCTTTTCTTACAAAGGAAGAAATTCAGATAATTTATGAAAAGAAATTTGCATCAGACCGATTGAACCAAGTTCGGGATATCTTCATTTTCAGCTGCTATACCGGATTGGCCTATGTGGATGTCAAGCAATTATCAAACTCTAACATCAATATTGGTGTTGATGGCGACCAATGGATTTTTACCCATCGTCAAAAGACCGATATCTCAACAAGAGTTCCGTTATTGCCTGTGGCTCAGGAGCTGGTTTTAAAATATGAGAATCATCCGCAATGTATCAATTCAGATGTTTTGTTTCCAGTTCTAAGCAATCAGAAAATGAATTCATATCTCAAAGAAATTGCCAACGTATGTGGCATCAATAAAGATTTGACGTTCCATATTGCAAGACATACGTTTGCTACTACTGTTACCTTGTCCAACGGTGTTCCGATTGAAAGTGTGAGTAAAATGCTTGGACATACAAACATTAAAACGACGCAGCACTATGCTAAGATTTTGGATAAGAAAGTGAGTGATGATATGGTGGTTTTGAGAAATGTTCTTAACAATTTTATATCAAAATGATTTTTTACAATTAGGCTTAATATACTAATTAAGCCTAATTGTAATGTATTTGTAAAAAGATATAATATTTATCCAATTAAAATACATTCATCGATCAAAGAGAAGACTTTTTATTTATCTCATCCAATTTTTTTTGTATTAAATTCATATGAGAGGTGGTTCTCTTAGCTTTGTCATAATAGTAAAAGACTTCAATATCTAGATCACTACATTTTTCAAGAATTGCATCTGTAGGTTTGAATTTGCTTACTAGTAAACTTTTAGCAATTCGCCCTCCGTATATCTCTCTAACTGTTTTCATTTTATTTAAATCAGCCTGATTAATAATTCCCGATTTACATTCAATAAATATCAATTTATGACCAGTGTTAACTAAAATATCAATTTCATTTTTACTTTCAGATTTATCACCTTTAAAAGGAAAAATAACATTCGTAATAACTTCTTTCTGAATACTCCAATCTCTAACAGCATCACCTGTTACCAATTCCCACCAGCCGCCTTTAAAAAATAAATCTCTAACGTTATCACCAGTGACTTCCAAAAGTAACGATGAACAGTCATTGACCTCCAATATATCATTATCCCACGTCACAAAGAGATTATCGTTAACCTCTTCATCTCCTTTTAGTGGTATTTTATCTGGATCATTAAATTGGGTTCGAAAGTATTTTTGAATTTGATTAAATTGTTTAAAATTTGTGTTACTAAAGTTAAATATGCTTTTGGCCATCTTAAATTCAGAATCATTATAATCTAAAATAGATTTAGATGATGATATTGAGTTATTACTTAATTTTATAAAATCAACTACTGTAATATAATTATTTACATTTTTAAGTGTAAACGTTGGTACTTCGTAATATGATAGGTCCTGATTAAAATAATATGCTTTACTTTTTCTTTCTTGCATCATATCGTACGCTGCTAGGGCCATAATCTTTGTTCCACCTGTTATATTAAAATCTATGTTCTCATTTTTAGATATTGTACAAAGCAAATCATTAAGTTCCTTTGCAAAAAGTGTATAATTTGATTCACTGCATTTATACGTTTCTAATTTCTTTTCTTTAAAAAAACTCTTTAAAACTTTAACATTGTTTTCTGTTTCTTTTGTATAAAAAAAATGTCTGATTCTCCGCAAACACACCTAATATTTTTAGTATATTAGCGCTCAAAAAGCAGGGATTATGAACATATTCAGTTTTACGGCTCATTTCGGTTCGGAGGAAGATTGTCGTTTGCATTTCAAGGAGCAGCGTGATAAGGAAGGGGTTGTCTGCAAGCGATGCGGGGGCACTTCCCATTATTGGTTACAGGGTAAATGGAGTTATGAATGCAAAGGTTGCCGTTTCCGCACCTCGTTGCGCAGCGGTACGATCATGGAGAGCTCCAAGCTGCCGTTTCTGGTGTGGTACAAAACGATGTTCCTGATGAGTTGCACAAAAAAGGGATTCTCCACCAACGAACTCCAGAAGCAATTAGGATTGAAGCGTTACGAACCGGTATGGGCGATGGTACACAAACTCCGCAGGGCGATGGGCAACCGGGATGCAAGGTATACACTGGAAGGGATGATAGAACTGGATGAGGGTTACTTTTCGGTGGCCAGTAAGGAAATCGAGCGAGGCAAGGGTACACGTGGCCGGGGAGCCGAGGGAAAGCAGAACGTT
>NZ_JACLCT010000044.1:0-31756 GCF_014218915.1 Chryseobacterium sp. C2(2020) | reverse complement strand
TATGCTGGAAAACTCTTTAAAGTTGCTTTTTCTAAAACTAAATAAACAATTATATATTTTAAAATAACAAATACATTTATTTTAATTTTTATGTATATTTTTTGATCGCCAAGGCATTGTGTTCAGCAAATGATAGCAAAAGTAATTAGTTGAAAAAAAAGGCGTTGAAAAAGGGATAAGAGATATCTTTTAATTGTAAAAACATTGAGTTTAGCAAGTTATAGCAATCATCCTTAGCTGAGTGAAACGCCTTAGCGAACGGAAGAATATTTTCAGCATTTAAAAAGAATCTTTGCGAACGTCGCGTTAAAAACGAATTCTGCCAATTCTATATTCAATAAAATTTAATTTTGTAAAAAATCCTTGTGACATTATATTATCTTTAAAATTTCACCAAATTTCAGAAAAACACTATTTTTATTTCACATTAAAAAATACACACCAAATGATTCTCGAAAGTGTAGATGTTGTTAACGATATCAGTAAAGAAGATTTTCAGAAAAATTATTTCAGAAAGCATAAACCGCTTCTGATTAAAAATTTTGCGAGCCGATGGGATGCCTTCGACAAATGGAATTTTGATTTTATCCGTGAAAAGGCTGGAGAACAGGAAGTTCCTTTGTATGATAATAAGCCTGCCGATGCCAATAAAAGCAGCGATGCTCCGGTTACCAGAATGAAAATGAAGGATTATATTGATACGATAAAAAGTAAACCTTCCGATCTCAGGATTTTCTTTTACATCATTACAGACCGGCTTCCGGAACTGCTGAAAAACTTTACGTATCCTGATCTGGGAATGAAATTTTTCAAACGTCTTCCGACCTTATTTTTCGGAGGAAGTGAAGCGCATGTTCTGATGCATTATGATGTGGACTTGGGAGATTTTCTGCACATTCATTTTGAAGGAAAAAAGAGAATTCTGCTTTTCGATCAGAAACAATCTGCATTTTTGTACAAAGTTCCGTTGTCTGTTCATACCATTTATGATATAGATTACGAAAATCCGGACTATGAAAAATTTCCTGCCTTGAAACACGCCAAAGGTTTTGAAATTTTCATGGAGCATGGTGATGCCCTTTTTATTCCCGGCGCGTTCTGGCATTTTAACCGATATTTAGAACCCGGGTTTTCAATGTCGCTTCGTGCATTACCCAATAAACCGAATGTTTTCGCGAATATGCTGTATCATGTTTTTATCATGCGATATACCGATAAAATCATGCGCAAAATTTTTAAAGCAAAGTGGGTGAATTACAAACAGAAGTGGGCATATAAGAAAAGTTCGGAAGCTTTGGCTAAACATTCTTAATGATAAAAGAAATTTCTTTTTTTAAGTTGTAAGTTTCAGACTTTACTTCTACTATTTTATTTCATACTTTTACGACCCAAATTTAAGAACGATTGTAATGGCAAAGGCAGCGAAGAAAGAAACCCCGTTAATGACGCAGTACAATACCATCAAGGCGAAATATCCTGATGCACTTTTGCTATTCAGAGTAGGGGATTTTTATGAAACTTTCGGGCAGGATGCCGTAAGAACATCACAGATTTTAGGAATTGTTTTAACGAAAAGAGCCAATGGAGAAGGTCATATTGAACTGGCTGGTTTTCCGCATCATTCGGTAGATTCTTACCTGCCAAAACTGGTGAGAGCGGGAATGAGAGTTGCGATCTGCGACCAGTTGGAAGATCCGAAAATGGTGAAGGGAATCGTAAAAAGGGGAGTAACGGAACTGGTAACACCGGGAGTTACGTTTAATGATCAGGTTCTAAATTCAAAAAAGAACAATTTTCTTCTTTCTCTTCATAAAGAAAAAGAAAAATTCGGGATTGCTTTGGTGGATATTTCTACAGGGGAATTTCTGGTGAGTGAAGGAAATCTGGAAAAACTGCTTCATATCGTCAATACATTTGATCCGAGTGAGATCATTTACCAAAGAAGTGTGCAGATTCCGGAACAGATTAAAAATAAAAATACCTTTAAACTTGAAGACTGGGCGTATCAGTATAATTTTGCCTATGAAAAACTGACGAATCACTTTAAAACCAATTCGTTAAAAGGTTTTGGAGTGGAAAATCAGCCATTGGCAATTACCGCAGCAGGAGCGATTTTCGCTTATTTGGTGGAAGATACCCATCATAATTTGCTGTCTCACATCACCAAAATTCAGATTATTCCGCAGGAAGATTTTCTGATGATGGATAATTTTACACTTAGAAACCTTGAAATTGTGTATCCAAGCAATCCGCAGGGGAAATCATTACTAGATATTATCGATAAAACATCCACTCCGATGGGAGGAAGATTATTGAGACGAAGAATAATCTTACCGTTAAAATCGGTAGATGAAATCAACAGAAGATTGTCTTTAATTGATTTTTTAAACGAAAACGATCATCTTAAATATGAAATTTCCCAATTATTAAAATCGATTTCCGATCTGGATCGACTGATGGGAAAACTGGCAGCGGAAAAAATTTCACCGAAAGAACTGGGATATCTTCGCCAGAGTTTAATCAATATCCATAAAATCAAAGCGTTGCTTCATCCTCATGCCGATATTCTGGCTTGGCTGGATCCGTTGTACGATCAGGATGAATTGATAAAATGCCTTCAGAATCATCTGAATGATGAGCTTCCGGTGAATTTATCGAAAGGAAACGTCATTAAAGAAGGAATTTCCGAAGAACTGGATCGCTTGAGAGGACTGCAATCCAAAGGTCGCGGTTTTCTGGACGAAATGTGCCAAAGAGAAATCGAAAGAACAGGAATTTCAAGTCTGAAAATCGATTTTAATAACGTTTTCGGTTATTATATTGAAGTCAGAAATACCCATAAAGATAAAGTTCCAGGCGATTGGCTTAGAAAACAGACGCTGGTAAATGCAGAACGCTACATTACAGAAGAACTGAAAGAGTATGAAAATCAGATTCTTGGAGCTGAAGAGAAGATCGGAGTTTTAGAAAACGAACTGTACCGAAATGTGTGTTCCGAAACGATGGTTCATATTGATCAGATTCAGGAAAACTCTAAAATTATTGCACAGTTGGATGTTGCGGTTGGTTTGTCCGAACTGGCTGTTTCTGAGAGTTATACCAAACCTGTTTTAAATGACAGTTTTGCCATCGATTTAAAAGAAGCAAGGCATCCGATCATAGAAAATGCACTTCCTTTAGGCGAAAAATATATTCCGAATGATATTTTCTTAGATAAAGATTCTCAACAGATTATCATGGTAACCGGACCGAACATGGCGGGTAAGTCGGCGATTCTTAGACAGACGGCGATTGTTTGTCTTTTGGCGCAAATAGGGAGTTTTGTTCCGGCAAAACATGCGGAAATCGGGATTTTGGATAAAATTTTTACAAGAGTTGGCGCAACGGATAATATTTCTGCGGGTGAGTCGACTTTCATGGTGGAAATGAACGAGGCAGCGAATATTCTGAATAATATTTCCGAGAGAAGTTTAATTTTACTCGACGAAATCGGGCGCGGAACTTCTACCTATGATGGTGTTTCGATTGCTTGGGCGATTGCGGAATATCTTCACCAACATCCGACTCAGGCAAAAACACTGTTTGCAACGCATTATCACGAGCTGAATGAAATGACCGTAAGTTTTGAGCGTGTGAAAAATTTCCACGTTTCGATTCAGGAGAATAAAGGAAATATCATCTTTTTAAGAAAACTGGTTCCGGGAGGAAGTGAGCACAGTTTCGGTATTCATGTGGCAAAACTGGCGGGAATGCCTTCCAAAGTCGTGAACAGAGCCAATGAAATTCTGAAAACGCTGGAAGCAAGCCGTTCCCAAAGCGGAGGTTCTTCTGAAAAGATCAAGCGCGTTACGGAAGAAAATATCCAACTGTCTTTCTTTCAGTTAGACGATCCGGTTTTGGAAAGCATTAAAGAAGAATTAACAAAAATCGACATCAATACATTAACTCCTATTGAAGCTTTGATGAAGCTGAATGCAATAAAGAAAATGATTGGCGGATAGTTTTTCTGTTATTTCTGATTAAAAGAAATTGTTAAAGGAATTCGAAATCTGTAACGAACTTTTTCTCCGTTAAGTTCAGCAGGAGTCCATTTATCTTTAATTTTTAAAAGAGCTCTTTCAGCTTCTCTGTTAAAGCTCTCATTGTCTCCGTATGCCTTTACTTCTGTCACAAAACCTTCTTTATCAATTAAAAAAGTAATTGAACAGGATTCTGTTTCAGCATTACTGTGTACTTTTCGCATTCTGAAGTTTTTAGCGATTTTATTTCTCAATACTGTTACCCCAAGAGGAAATGTTGCCGGCTTTTCTGCATCAATCGTCGCCCTGCCATTTTTTTCAGTAATCAAAAGTTCGTTAAGCTGAGTTGTTTGGATGGGTTGTTCCTGAGAAAAGATAAGCATAGGAAAAAATACAGCTAAAAATGGAATTATTTTCATCATTAAAGTTTTTGCAAAAATAAATTTTAATTGCAAACGAAATTTAAAATTTCTTCAAAGTAAGCGGAAAAGTATAAAGAAATCTTACCGGTTCTCCTTTGATTGTTGCGGGTTTCCATTTTACAAAAAGTCTTCTTACAGCAATTTCTGCGGCTTTGGAGTGTTTCGGATCGTCTCCTAATGCAGTTACATATCTTATATAGCCTGTTTTTTCGACAATCAAATAAACTCGGGTATTTATTTTTTTTGATTTTACATCGATAACGTCCATTTTTTCTGAAAATTCCCTTTTGAACGTTTCCATTCCACCGGGAAATTCCGCCGGAGTATCTGCCTTGGTGTAGACATCATCAAGTTTCATTTTCGTCCTTAGAACAGCGTAATCCGGAAGTTCTTTTACTGAATTATACTGCTTGGTCTGTGCAGATAATGAGAAACTTAACCATAAGCCTAAAAAAATAATCAGCTTTTTCATATAATTGTGTTATGAGAAATAATATTTTAAAGCATCAAAAATAAAGCCGAATGAAAATTGATTTTTTAATAATAATCAGTGAAAATCATTGGGTTGATGTGGTGTAATGATCCATCTTATCAGTAAAATCAATAAAGCAAGAAGAGCCATCACGATAAACCCTGAAAAAAATCTCAGAAAATGAGTTTTGTTATCGTTATCAATCTGCTTTATTTTTAATTTTGTGAGGGTTATAAAACCTACATAATACATAAAAAGGACTACAAGTGGAAGAAAAAGGATTGGCATTTCGGGTTACATTTAATTATACATATTTTCTGGCTACCGTTTTTATATTTCTGACGGAAGTTTTAATCGCCACTAAACTCAAAGATATTTTCTTTGTGAGAGCCTATCTCGGAGATGTGATTGTTGTGATGCTGATCTATACTTTCATCAAAACATTTTTCAGAATTGAAGATAATAAAAAATTGATTCTCAGTATCCTGATTTTTTCTTTTCTAATAGAATTTGCCCAATATTTCAATATTGCAGAAAAATTAGGCTTCCAGAAAGGAAGCCTGATGTATATCGTGATCGGAAATTCGTTTTCGTGGATTGATATTCTGTGCTACTTCGTTGGATGTTTATTGCTTTTTGTTTTTGTTAAATTTCAGAAAATGAATGGTTTAAATTAATGGGTTCTTCTTTGGGTTCAGGATAACATTTCGCTAATACCAACTATTATTGCAGCAGAATAATTGACACGTGTCATCACGAACTTGTCGAAAAATCTCTTAATTATTTAAACTACCTTCCGAAACTGTCGTATTTATCTTCAGCGTATTTGATGAAGCGGTTCAGTAAAGCTACGTTTTCCTTTTCCAGAGGAGAAAGCTCGTTGTCTACATTATTGGAAACCGGAATGTACCAGTCGGTCTGCTCAAAGAAATTTCGGTAGGTCTGTTTCTTAAAAGCATAGCCGTGTCTTGCGAAAACAGCATTTTTAATGATTTCCATATCCAGTTTTCTGAGGTTTTTAAGATCTTTTTCCGTTAATTTCTGCTTGGAGGCATTGATTTTAAAAACGGCATCTGAAGCAATTCTGTTTCTGGATTCGGTGTAGGTTTCAGTCTTTCCGGTTTCTTCGTCGGTATATTTTTCTACGAAATCTTTTGGATTTTCCCAATCGATGAGGTCATTGTTTTCATTCAGCATGAAATTCGGGTTATATACAAACTGTTTTTTAACAAGCTTTAATGTTTTATTCGGCGCTTTTACCGCTGATTTATTAAAGGCATTCCAGCTTCCGGTAAGACTGTCGTTGTTTAATTTTACCTCAAATCTTCCGTCTGTTTTATCATTGCCGGGTTCATCCAGAATAAAGGATTTTGAAGTTTCGTTAAAAACGCCTCTGAATGGTCTTTGATTTCCATCAACAATACTTTGTCCATATACACTGTCTTTGGTAATTCTGTTGATTTTCAGGGCAATTTTTTTATAAATTTCACCTTCATACGCTTCTCCGATCTCCGGCTGAATCATTTCTTTTCCCGCGAAATCGCCCATATAAATTCCGTAATATTCTTTGTAAACTTCGGGAACAACTACAGAATCCTTCTTTGCTGTAAGACTGTCTTTTGAAGGATCTGTTGTTTTTACATCCTTTTTACAGGCGGTTAAACCAATTGTAAATAAGGAAATTAACGATAATTTTAAAATTTTCATATGTATTTTTTTGCAATTAAATATTCAATTAATAAGATGTTCGGAATCCAGCCCAACCATGCTATGATCTGATAAACATCCATTGGATTCGGTTGGAATAAATATACAATAATTACCTTCCACATTCTTAATGTTACCGCGGAAAGTGTCAGCGCAAAACTACGCCACATCCATTGTTTATGTTCTTTAAATTTTTTCTGTCGGGCAAACTGATAGGCTTTAAAAGTTGAAAACCACCACAAACAGCCGAGAATGACAAAAGAAATCTTCGATAAAATTCCGCCGTTGGCAAAAATTCCCATGTAAATTCCGGACGGAGCCGCGAAAAACAAAATCAGAAAAATGTAGATCTTTCCTATGTTTTTGTGGAAATTTTTTATGCCGAAATCTTTCCTGAGAATCGCTAAAAATCCAAAAAGCAAAACAAAAATGCTTGTGTAGACGTGTGTATAGAAAAAATAAAGATATTCCGGTCTGTTGGTAATTTCCGTCTGTTTGATCATTAAAAAACTCACATCAGAGCGCAACGGAATATATTCTAACGTAATTTTCAGCATCAGCCAAAAGAAATATCCAAATCCAATAACTAAAAGGATTTTAAAGGTGTTCGAAATATTTTTTTTGACGGAAAGCATTTGATAATTTACATTTTATAAAATTGACGGTCAGTTGTCATTCTGACGAAGGAAGAATCTAAGTTATAATAATTAAAGATTCTTCACTAAATTTCATTCTTTATCTACTATTTTTCTTACTCAAAATTCATTGTAATAGGTAACTTAAATTTATACTTAACGTACTGTCCATTGATTTCTGCAGGTATCCATTTTGTTTTTGACATTGCTTTTATCGATCGCTCCATTTCCTTATTCATAGATTTATTGGCACCAATAATTACAATATCAGTAATGATTCCTTCTTTGGAAATTACAAATTGCGCTTCAGACTTTATCATGCCTTTGGCGTTTATTTTACTTCCATCAAAGGTTTTGCTGAAATTTGTTCTAAAAGCATTTATTCCTCCTGGATATTCAGGAATTTTATCTACCTTTTCATAAACTGTATCGTTCGAAGGATTTGTTTCTGGTTTCACAACAACAGTTTCTTGTGAAAAAATTTTTATAGAACTAATTAGTACAACAAGTACGAGTAATTTTTTCATGTTATATTTATAAAATTATTTACCTTCAAAAAAATCCATCACCAAAGAATTGAAAAGCTCCGGTTTTTCAACAACAACCGAATGTGTCGAATTAGGAATAATTGCTAATTGACCTTTTGGAATAGATTCAGCAATTTTTACTGTATGCTCCGTTTTTATGACATCTTTATCTCCTGCCATGATCAAAGATGGACACTGAATTGCTTTTAGGTCTTCATATTTTAAGTTAGGATATTTTAAATCCAGATTATAAAGATCGATATAGACATCATTCTTACCATTTTTATTTTCTTTGATAAGTCGGGCAAGTGTTTCTTTAGAATCTTTGAATTCCTCATCCGTTACACCTTCAGGAAATATATTAGCTCCGGAGCATGCAATTTTATCAACCAGATCAGGATGTTGTAAAGCCATTAAAATCGCAAGAATTCCACCATCGCTCCAACCAAGGATTTTTACTTTTTTGATGTTTTGCTGATCCAGAAACTGTTTCAGATCTTCCACCTGAATATCAAAAGTAAGCTCTTTTGTTTTATCATAAGTAGATTTTCCTCTTTCTCTGCAGTCAACGATAATTACCTTATATTTCTTTGAAAAATCATCAACCTGATTCATGAATGCACTGATCGACTGTCCGTTTCCGTGAAGCATTAAAAGAGGTTCTCCTTCACCGTATGTTTCATAATACATTTTGATGCCATTAACCTCTGCAAACTTTCCGTGAGGCATATTACCGATGATGTTGCGTGCTTTAATCAGTAAAGATTTTTTTCCGGTAAAAGGCTTATTATCGGAAGCAGTAATGCTGAAATTTTTTACATGGGTTATTTTATTTCTTCCGATTCCTTCTGCCCAGTTTTTTTCGAAAGCTATTTCTTCTTCAAATCCTGCATTTTTTAATGGAATATTCATCCATTTTGCAGTTTTAGAATTAAGAACTTCAAGTTTAAAATCATCAAAATAAAAATCTCCGTTGTCTTCTGCAAATGCACCAATATTAAGAGTTTTTCCATCTGGATTTACGGTTCCTTTTATTTCATAAGAATTCCATTCCGAGGTAACTTTTATATCCAAATAAGCCTGATTTTCAAAGAATCCAGTACTATTATCCAATTTATCAATTCTAGCCCAAATAGCGCATTTGGCATTATTGTCGTTCTCTTTTCTGATTTTTGCGGATACCCGAAATTTCCAGTTTTGTTTATCCTGCACTTTTAAAGATTGTGTAATTGCCGTCCAGTCAGAAACTACAGGTTTATCCTGAGCCTGAATTCCTAGGGATAACCATAAAATGAGTAAGCTAATAATTTTTTTCATTGTATATGTTTTTTATGTTAATTAATATTATTCAAATCCTGCGCAATCAGCCACGCTTCACTCCAACACGCCTGAAAATTAAATCCGCCGGTTACCGCATCAATATTTAAGACTTCTCCGGCAACGTAAAAGTTAGGCAAAATTTTCGAAGACAGGTTTTTAAAATTAATTTCCTTTAAATCAACGCCTCCTGCCGTTACAAATTCATCTTTAAACGTCGATTTTCCGGTGACATTAAATTTCTTTTTGCATAGATTTTCAAGAATAGTCTGCATTTCTTTTCCTGAAATCTGGGCAACCTGTTTATTCAGATCCACTTTTGAAACCTCCAGAATTCTCTGCCAGAATCGGTTGGTAATATCAAAAATCTTTGATTGCCCGATGGTTTTCTTTGGATTCGATTGTTTGAAGTTTAGAAATAATTCTTCCGCATCATCGATTGATTTGGAAATAAAATTGACTTCAATTTCAAAATTGTATTTTACTTTCGCCAGATTGAGTGCTTCCCAAGCTGAAATTTTCAGAATGGCAGGTCCCGAAAGTCCCCAATGCGTAATCAGTAAAGGTCCGCTTTCTTCGGTTTTTAACTTTGGAATAGAAGTTTCCGCCATTTCAAAGCTTGTTCCGGCTAAATCTTTCAGCAAATCATCTTTAATGTTAAAAGTAAAAAGCGAGGGAACCAGATCAATAATCTTATGACCTAAATTTTCGATCATTTTCAGAGATTTTGGCGAGCTTCCGGTTGTATAAATGATAAAATCAGCTTCAAAATCACCTAAACTGGTCTTAACGATATATTTTTCACCCGATTTTTCAATTTCTTTTACAGAACATTTGGTTTTCACTTCAACATTTTTCTGCTGAATTTCATGTAGAAAAGTATTGATGATCGTCTGCGAAGAATTGCTTTCCGGAAAAACACGGTTATCATTTTCTATTTTTAACGGAACATTTCTCTGCTCAAACCAATCCATCGTATCTCCCGGCTGAAATTTGGTGAAAACACTCAGCAACTCTTTGTTTCCGCGGGGATAAAACTGTACCAGTTCTCTGGGGTCAAAACAGGCATGAGTCACATTACAGCGTCCTCCTCCCGAAATTTTTACTTTCTGAAGAACGTCCGAATTCTGCTCAAGAATGGTAATTTTATATTTTGTTTCGTCCAGATTCGATGCTGCGAAAAAACCTGCCGCACCACCTCCGATAATGATAATTTGCTTCATAATACTTTTAATCTTATGCTCAAGATTACTTTTGCAAAACTACAATTTTTATAAACCATCTTATTTGAGTAATTTTGAAGAATATAATTTTTCATTTTTACAGTGAAATTATTGACTACAAAAAATGATTTTTGTGATAAAAAATCACACAATTTATATTTTAAAACAAAAAGTAAATGAAATTCTACCATACATTTGAAGTTCGCTGGAGCGATCTTGATGCCAACAAACATCTGGCAAATTCATCTTACGTACAGTATTGTGCGCAAACCAGAATGGCTTTTATGAAGCAGGAAAAAATGGGCGTTACCCAAATGAGCCGATGGGGAATCGGTCCGGTAATCATGCACGAAAGATTTTCTTTCTTCAAAGAAATATTTGCAGACCAGACTGTGATTGTAAGTCTTGAAATTGACGGTTGTGCAGATGACTGTTCTATTTACCGTTTTGTACACAAATTTTACACAACCGACGGAGAACATTGTGCCACTGCAGAAGCAACCGGAGTCTGGATCGATATGATGCTGAGAAAAATGACCACGCCGCCTGATGATGTGGTGGAAGCCATGAACAAATATAAATCTCCGGAAACGGTAATTTTAACAAGAGAAGATTTCAAAAAACTTCCTTTCCGTCCGGAAAATGTTGATCCGGCAGTATTTACTAAATAAATGATAATTGATAAATGATGCCTGATTTTAGACATCATTTATCAGTTATTAATCATCAATGATATTTTAATTTATGTTTGAAGATAAAGATCCAGAATTAACGCCAATTTCCAAACTGGGAGAATTTGGTTTAATTAAACATTTAACGGAGCATTTTCCTCTATCCAACGAATCTTCGGAGCTTGGAGTGGGAGATGATGCGGCAGTAATTAATCCCGGAAATAAGAAAGTGGTTCTTACAACAGATGTTTTGGCGGAGGGTGTTCATTTCAATCTGGGATATGTGCCTTTGAAACACTTAGGCTATAAAGCGGTTGTTGTAAATCTCAGCGATATTGCAGCAATGAATGCAACGCCAACTCAGATTTTGGTTTCTCTTGCCGTTTCCAACCGTTTTCCGGTGGAAGCTTTGGAAGAAATCTATTCCGGAATTCAGACCGCTTGCGCAAGATATAAAGTGGACTTAATTGGCGGAGATACAACAAGTTCCAATGCCGGTTTGGTAATGAGCATTACTGCAATCGGGATGGAGAATGATGAGCATATTGTGAAAAGAAGTACGGCAAAACCAAACGATCTTTTGGTAGTAACCGGAGATTTAGGAGGTGCTTATATGGGACTTCAGATTCTGGAAAGAGAACACGCTGTTTTCTTGGCCGATCCGAATATGCAGCCGGAAATGGAAGGCTACGATTATATTCTGGAAAGACAGTTGAAGCCTGAAGCAAGAACCGACGTAAAAGGAATTTTAGAACAACTGGACATTAAACCAACTTCTATGATTGATGTTTCTGACGGTCTGGCTTCTGAAATTCTTCACCTTTCAGATCAGTCGAAAGTAGGATTCAGATTGTATGAAGAAAAAATTCCGATGGATAATTTGACGATTACAACAGCGGATGAATTCAATTTAAATCCTGTGATGGCTGCTTTAAGCGGAGGGGAGGATTATGAATTATTATTCACGATTTCGCCAAATGATTTTGATAAAATTAAAAACCATCCGGATTTTACCATCATCGGTCATGCCGTTGAAAAAGAAGACGGAAATTTTATGGTGGCGAGAGGTTCTAATCAACTGGTTGCTTTAACAGCGCAGGGTTGGGACGCTTTTCTGGGAAATCAGCAAGGATAGATAATTTACTGTTTAGATATTAAAAAACCACTGCAATAGCGGTGGTTTTTTAGTAATTAATCTTTCTTAATGTCTGCTTTTACATTCTGGTAGGATTTGTCTACCGCATCTGCACCTTTTTTAGCCGTTTTTTTGGTCCATTTTGCTGCTTTTTAACCCCTTTTTTGGTTGCATCATAACCTTTTTCTGCGGTTTTACCGGTCCATTCTGCGCCGTCTTTAACAGCGTTTCCTACTTTTTTGGCATCTTTTTTTACCTCTTGCTTTACAGAATTTGTTTTTTGTGCAGATACACCGATTCCCAATAAAAGAATCAATGCTGCTGAAAATAATCTCTTTTTCATTTATAAGAATGTTTTTTTGTCTTTTTCAACAAAAATCAGACCAATAATGTATAAGAAATTCAGAATGATTTAATAATGATGAATCATAGAAGTATTATATGCAAAAAATTTGTAGTGTGAAGGGAATTTAAATATTGCGAAGCAATGATTTTGTAGTGGTTTTTTTGTTTAATTTGCAACAGTCAAATGATTTACAAATGAGATTCTTTATTGATGAGAAAAATTTTTTTTTATCTAAAATTTTAGATGAATCAATCCTTTTCAAATATATAACCTCATGGATTTTTTATGACCGAAATGAAAATCTGCATATTGATGATTATTTTGAAAAAGACAAAAAGATGTATTCGTTTCTATGGGCATATTCGGAGGATAATATTCTGTCTAAAATAGATGAATGGAAAAGAGCTTTCAGAAGATACGAACTAGATATTCCGAAGGAAATGAAACAATATGAAAAAGATTTTCATTTAAATTCCGGAAGGAAAGTGTATTTGGATGTTCTAAAGTCTGATGTTAACTCTACAGAAAAAATGTTCAGGAGTTTTACAGTTTTTAATAACGCAAAACATTTAGCCCAAATCATAGTTGATCATACGGTGATTTTTGATGATTTAGATTTAAGCTTTCTTGAGGATGAAAAAGCGGATAAGTTTAAAAAATATGTAAGTCTTTTGGATTCGGAATTCATTCATGCTATTGTTTTAAACGGCTATCATCATGCGGGAGAATTAATAAAAATTTTTGTTCATAAAAAGAACAATGTAATTCTAAAAAATGCAGACAGTATTTCTTGGAATCTTTTTGAAAATACTTATGTTGAAAGAAGTTTTAATTGGTAAATGAATGTAGAGAGAGTCTTTCAAGATTTGGAGCATTTGAGGAAAGATTTACTAAAGATCTTATAAAAAATCCGGCTTAACAAAGCCGGATTAGTTATATAAATTAGAATTTTTTAAGCCTTCGCAATATTCAGAATCACTTCCATCGCTTTCTCCATGCTTTCCAGAGCCACATATTCATACGGTCCGTGGAAATTGATTCCTCCTGCAAAAATATTCGGACAAGGAAGTCCCATGTAAGATAACTGCGCTCCGTCTGTTCCTCCGCGGATTGCTTTAATCTTTGGTTCGATTCCTGCTTCTTTCATCGCTGATGCGGCAAGATCTACGATGTGCATTTTTCCTTCAAACTGCTGCTTCATGTTTCTGTACTGCTCTTTAATTTCAATTTCGGCAGTTCCTTCGCCGTGTTTTTCGTTAAATTCAGCTACTTTTTCTTCCATGAATTTCTTTCTTGCCTCAAATTTATCAGCATCATGATCACGGATGATGTATTGCAATTTAGCCTCAGAAATATCTGCATTTAAGTCCATTAAATGATAAAAACCGTCAAAACCTTTAGTGGTTGCAGGCGTTTCATTGGCAGGAAGCATTTGTGCAAATTCAGAAGCCAGTAAAGCGGCGTTAATCATTTTTCCGTACGCATAACCCGGATGAACGCTCAATCCGTGGATTTTTACCACTGCTCCAGCCGCGTTGAAGTTTTCATATTCCAGTTCGCCAACTTCTCCGCCGTCCATCGTGTAAGCAAATTCTGCCCCGAATTTTGCCACATCAAATTTATGTGCTCCTCTTCCGATTTCTTCATCAGGCGTAAATCCAACCGCGATTCTTCCGTGCTTGATTTCCGGATGAGCCATTAAATATTCCGCAGCCGTTACAATTTCTGCACAGCCTGCTTTATCATCGGCTCCAAGAAGGGTATTTCCGTCTGTGGTAATTAAGGTCTGACCGATATATTTTTTTAAACTTTCAAATTTTGATGGCGATAAAGTAAATCCTGTTGTCTGATTCAAAACCAGATCTCCTCCGTCATAATTTTCCCAAACCTGCGGTTTTACATTCTCTCCGCTGAAATCCGGTGAAGTATCGTAATGCGAAATAAATCCGATAGTCGGTTTGTCATTATTCTCAAGATTAGAAGGAACGTATCCCATGATATAACCATTTTCATCGATCGATACATTTTCAAGACCTATCGTTTTCAGTTCTTCCGTGATGTAGTTGGCGATATTCCACTGTCTTTCTGTAGATGGAGTGATTTCGCTTTCTGCGTCGCTGGTTGAATAGATTTTTACGTAATTAAGAAAACGGTTCAGTAGCTTTTCTTTCCACAAAGGGCTGAATTCTATTGCGCTCATTATATTGGTATAAATTTCCTGTAAAGTTAGCAAATTTGATGCTCAGAATAATTTATTTGTGACCGAATAGAAGCTGTTGAGATTATTAATATGATATAAAATGCTGAAAATCAAAATAATGATTGCTTTGTTTTAATCTTAGATAAACTTGTTTAGTTTTATTATATTTGAGAAAACCTAAACGTAAAAAATGTTTCTTACAGAATGTCCGCGTGATGCAATGCAGGGGTGGGGAGAATTCATCCCGACTGATAAAAAAATAGATTACATCAATTCTCTTATGGATGTGGGTTTTGATGTTCTGGACTGTCTGAGTTTTGTTTCTCCGAAAGCAATTCCGCAAATGGCAGATTCTGATGAGGTGGCGGAAAACATCGATAAATCCCGATCCAATACCAAAGTTTCCGCGATTGTCGCCAATTACAGAGGAGCTGAAAAAGCATTAAAACATCAGTCGGTAGACATTATCGGCTTTCCGTTTTCCATTTCCGAAACTTTCCAGCACAGAAATACGAATAAAAATCAGGAAGAAGCTTTTCAGGAGATTATTAAAATGCTGGAACTGGTAAAAAATGAAAACAGGCAGCTAAATATTTATTTTTCAATGGCTTTTGGAAATCCTTACGGCGAAATGTGGAAGTGGGAAGAGGTAGATTTCTGGGCTCAACGATTTTCTGAAATTGGCGTTAAAGAGATCTTACTTTCTGATACAACGGGAGTGGCAACGCCGGAAACCATTTCTCTTTTGTTCGGAAAAATTCCTTCAAAATATCCTGAAATAAATTTCGGAGCACATTTCCATAACCGTTATGAAGATTCTTATTCTAAACTGAAAGCAGCCTACAATGAGGGTTGTAGAAGGTTCGACAGTGCCATCAAAGGAATTGGAGGCTGTCCGATGGCGAAAGATGATCTGGTGGGAAATATGCCGACAGAGCAGGTGATCAACTTTATGAGCGTAGAAAAAGCAGATCATAAGTTGAATCTGCTGAACTTTGAAAGTTCTTACAACAAAGCGAAAGATATTTTTCATTTTTGAGACAAGTTTTCTTTTATTATTAATTAGTATGACTTCAAAAATTACATATATTGGAGATTTGAGATGTTCAGCAGAGCATTTACAATCCGGAACTCTTATTGAAAGCGATGCGCCGACAGATAATCACGGAAAAGGTGAAAAATTTTCTCCCACAGATTTATGTGCAACTTCTCTGGCAGAATGTGCACTTACAACCATTGCGATTTTAGGCAAAGAAAAAAAGATTAACATTGATGGTGCTTATTGTAATCTTCAAAAGATTATGAAAGGCGAACCAAGAAGAATCGGCGAAATTGTTTGCAATTTTGTGTTTCCGAATTCTTATTCCGACAAAGAAAAAGCTTTTATAGAAGAAACAGCGCATAATTGTCCGGTTGCGAAAAGCCTTCATCCGGATTTGGTACAGACCATGATTTTCATTTATCAATAAAATAATAAGCCGTAGAAATTTTCTGCGGTTTTATTTTTGTTGAAAACTTCTATAATATTAATTTAAACCAAGCAAAAAATGTCACCAATCATCTCACCTTCAGAACTTAAAAATCTTCCAACAGAAAATCTTATCATTCTTGATGCAAGAGTGGGAAAAGACGTTTATCAAAATTATCTGAATAAGCATATTAAAGGAGCGAGATTCATCGATCTGGATAAAGACCTTGCTGAAATCGGGGAGAATGCTGCTTTTGGAGGAAGACATCCGCTTCCGGAAATTAAAAAATTTG
Source organism: Chryseobacterium sp. C2(2020) (assembly GCF_014218915.1). NCBI lineage: Bacteria > Pseudomonadati > Bacteroidota > Flavobacteriia > Flavobacteriales > Weeksellaceae > Chryseobacterium > Chryseobacterium sp. C2(2020). Next base: position 15,321 of record NZ_JACLCT010000044.1, on the reverse strand, counting down.
CAGAAACAATTTCAAATCTTGGAATTTCAGAAAATAACCATCTTGTTATTTACGATGATAAAAACGGATCAAACGCAGCGGCAAGAGCATGGTGGATGCTGAAAGCTTTCGGTTTTGAAAACGTTCAGGTTTTGGATGGCGGTTTTCACAATGCAGAAAAAGAAGGTGTTGAATTTTCTTCCGGTGAAGAATCTTTCGAAAAAGCTGGATTGATCCAGAAAGAAAACTGGACTCTTCCTGTCTCAGATCTGGAAACCGTTGAAAATGAATTAACGAACCAATCGTCAATGGTTGTAGATGTAAGAGATTCATACCGTTACAGAGGCGAGTCTGAGCCGATTGATCTCGTTGCAGGACATATTCCCGGAGCGATCAATATTCCTTTTTCTGAAAATCTTGATGAAAACGGAAACTTCCTTTCACCGGAAATTTTAAGAGAAAAATATTCAAAATTGCTTGAAGGAAAACCCGAAAATCTGATCATTCATTGTGGTTCCGGAGTAACGGCCTGTCATACCATTCTGGCTTTGGATTACGCAGGATTCAAAATCCCGAATCTGTATGTAGGATCATGGAGCGAATGGAGCAGAAGAGAAGGGAAAGAAATTGCCACAGAAATATAAAAGCTTCCACAGACCGAAATCTGTGAAAGCTGAAGTGAAGGGTTGGTTAATAAAAAGGTTAATTTTTCATTCTATTTGGTGACAGCCAAAGCTTCAAAATAATTTTTAAAGGCATTGATTTCCAGTGCGAAAACGCCGTCGTTTCCAATCATGTTAATCGGTCTCCAGAAACTTCCGTCGAAAAAGCTGATAAGTCCCTGATAAGAATTCAAACCATTCGGTTCGGTAACTCCCCACGGATTTCTCAGGATGATGTAGTTCTTTCCATTGAAAGTAGACCATCCTAAAACCGTATAAGCGTGATTTCCAACGATATTAGATCCGGTATAATCTTTTCCTGATCCGTAAGTCCATGCAACCATCGGATTAATGGTCTTGCAGCTCATTGAGTTTTCTCTTACAACGCCAAAAAGATCAAGCGCAGTTCGTGGTGAAGTGTAATAATAATACGGTGTTTTGTTTGTAAGTTGTGCAACAGCTTTTGCAGGATCTCCGAAAGCCGTTTTAGAAATATCCGGTTTATCGTCATTTACATTCGTGATCCATTTGGCAAAGGCTTTTTCATAAACAGCCGGCCAGATTTCTCCAGCATCGTTGCTTCGGCAATATACAGGATTGTTGTTGGAAGAGTTAATGATCGTATTATCAGTAACTTCCACAAGTCTTGTTGCCGCATCTTTTCCTCCGCCTTTCGTGAAAAACTGAATGGCGTTGGTACGGTCTGTTTCTCCGGTTCCGGTGGCTCTCACTTTATGCTGAATAGTATAAGGATCTGCCCATGCAATAGCAGAAATAGCAGCAATAAAATAACAGTTGGCTACTGCACCCTGAATCGGGTCATTGTATTCCGTAACGTCGTTGAAGAAATTTCCTCTGTCGCTCCATGAAGTTCCGGCGGGAGTCCATCCGTTGGCATTCGTCATTCCGAAAATGATATTTCTAATAGACGGAGAGATCAGCTTATTGCTAAAAGTGTTGTTCAGTTTTGGAATGTTTAAAACAACTTTTACTTCACCCTTATCCAGTCTTGCATTTTTTACGACAACCTTATTCAGATCTTTTACTCCGGTGCCGGATAAGTCATTCAGGGTTTTAATCGTCGAGAGATTTACGGTTTCCAGTTTATCTGTTGCTCTTACTTTAATATCTTCGGTTTTTAAAGCTTTTACCGTGTTGTCGCTGTTAAGTTCAAGTCCGGCATAAAGAGGAGAATTAAATTTGATGTCGAAAAGTTCTGCATAATTGGTTTCCAGGGTTTCTTCAAGAATCTGGTACGATTTTGCGTCTTTCCAGTCGAATTTTCTTCCTGTGATGGCTTCTGTAAGTGCGTAAGGATTAATAACTCCTACAAACAGTTCTTTAGGTGCTTGGTCCATGATAATTGGTTTTTAAAGGTTAAGGTTAGAATTAATCTGGTTAATGAAATCGGGATGATACAGATATAAAAACCGGTTGAACAGAGAAATTCCAAAATCATCATTGGGTTCGATCATGATTTTTCTTGAATTCACCTCAATCATTCTCTGGCTTCCTCCCACCATTGCCGGATCTTTCACAGAATCCTCTATTTTGCTGATTAAAGAAAGAAGCTGAAGAAAAATTTCTGTATTGAATTTTCTTTGTTCGGATACAATCATTTTTTCATCCGCGTCATATCCTCTGAAGAGTTTAAGATCTGCATTTCCGTCCTGTTCTGAAAAGACAATCTGATATCGGTAAGCATACTGTGGCGGAACACTTCCGTTATTGAATGATACGATGAGGGTATTGGCTTTCATACTGTTGATTTCTGAAACCAAAATTATATCAACTTAATAATCTGAATGTTAGGGTTTATACGAAATGTATATGGGGAAAAAACGGAAAATAAAAAAAGCTGCTTCAAAATGAAACAGCTCATTATTTTTTAATGGAAAATTGCTTAAAGAAATAAAATTTTAAAGCATTCCAAGCTCAAATTTAGCTTCTTCGCTCATCATATCTTTATTCCAGCTAGGTTCGAAAGTAAGTTCTAAGTCTACGCTTTTTACATTTTCCACTTCACCAACTTTATCTTTTACCTCCTGCGGAAGCGTTTCTGCAACCGGACAGTTGGGCGTCGTTAACGTCATGATAATTTTTACGTCCGCTTCATCGGAGATCTGAACATCATAAATTAACCCCAATTCGTAGATGTCTACCGGAATCTCAGGGTCATACACGGTTTTTAAAACACCGATGATTTCCTCACCGATGTCAGCAATCTGATCGTCTGTAAATTTCATTTTTTAATCTAAATTGATGTACCTTTTCAACAAATCTTCCTGACGCATACGCCGGAAAACATTCGCCAAAGTTAAGACATCTTTTTCACAATAGTCAACTATTCTTTGCAAGTCTTTTTCTATGTAGTAGATTGATGAAACCATTGAGCCGTCGATATCGTCTTTTGGAGTCGGTATTCCGAAAACATGAGCCAGCAATTCCAACGATACAAAACTTTTGTAATCCCCGAATTTCCAAAGTTCCATGGTGTCGATATGCGGAATTTCCCAAGGCTTTTTTCCGAACATCTGAAATGGAGTAGGAGGCATCATTCCATTAATTAAATATCTTCTGGCAATCCACGGAAAATCGAATTCCTTTCCGTTATGTGCACATAAAATGACATCGCGAAGTCTCGGACTGTTAAAAATTTCACCAAATTCCAGAAGCAACTTCTTTTCATCGTCACCCGCAAAACTTTTGATCTTCAGCGTATCATTCTTTTCGATCATTCCGATGGTTATGCAGATAATTTTCCCGAATTCTGCCATAATTCCGGCTCTTTCCACATAAAATTCTTCAGGAGAAACCTCATCTTTTCTCTGGAATCTCGTTTTTTTATCCCAAAGCATCTGTTCGGCTTCCGATAATTCTTCCCACAATCCGAATCCCGGAACCGTCTCGATATCAAGAAATAAAACTCTTTCTAAAGGAATATTTTGTATCATTTTTTACTTCTTCGTAATTTGTTTGAAACTAAACCTCACAGGTTTCAAAAACCTGTGAGGTTTTTCTATATTCACAGATGTTTTTGAAAACTTATCCTACCTGCATTCCGTTCTTTGCCGGCAATGATGGAGTTAAAAGGGTAACATCTTTTTTATTTTCACCATAAACGCCCAAAACCAGACATTCGCTGAAAAAATTGGCGATCTGTTTTTTAGGAAAATTAACGACAGCCAAAATCTGCTGACCAATTAATTCTTCTTTCTGATACAACGAAGTGATCTGAGCGGAAGATTTTTTAATGCCTAAATCTCCAAAATCTATTTCGAGCTGATAAGATGGATTTCTTGCTTTCTCAAAATCATTTACAGAAACAATGGTTCCGCAGCGAATGTCTATTTTTTCAAAATCCTCCCATGAGATTTCAGGTTTCATCATTATGATAATGTGTTGATTAATTGTTCTACTTCAATTTTCTGTTCAGCATACTTTTTCTGCAGTTCAGAACCTTCGCCCATTCTTTTGTAGTATTCGAGTGCTTTATGAGCAAAATCTTTTTTATAAAAATTGGATACTTCAGGAATCTGAGGAAAAACCTTATGAAAAAGCATTTCGTAATACGCCTGAAATTCTCTTTCGCTTTTATCTTCAATAACGTGTCCCGGAGCTTTCTGCCGTACATGCAGCATTTCGTGGGCGATTAAATTTAAAACCAGATTCAGATCAAAATCGAATAAATTTTTAGGAATCATTACTTTTTGCGGGCTTCCTAAAACACCTTCTGCTGTTAAGACAAGAGAATTCGGGAAAACCTCATCGCGAAGACCAAATCCTTCGAAATTGTCGTGTTCGAGATTGAAGGAGCGGATAATGTATTCTGCTGCATCAATAATCTGGTCGTGTTCCCTGTAAGCTTCTAAATGTAAAGCAACCTGTTCGAAATTCATCTTTTAAATATGTTTTAACAAATGTATTAAAATCGAAAGATTATCAAGGTTTTTTGCTAAGGAAAATATCAAATGAAGACGAAAATAGTAACGTGGGTTCAATATAAAACAATACAAAACATCAATAGGAATGGCTTTAGCCAATTTTGATTCAGAATCTTTACATTGAACTCAGTAAAATTAGAGGATATTCAAAAAAAATCCCTCAATAAATCTGTTGAGGGAAAATATGATCATTGATGATTTTATTTTTTAATCCACCATTGGCTGTCCTTTCTGTCGGAACGTTTCACGCCGTTGTCTAAAGTATAGGCAAAACCAACTCCCAACGTCTGTTTAAGCTGTGTTTTCTGAACCTGATTGTGGTCGTACATTACATCCACTGTTATATTAGACGATATGAATTTATTAACCTTTAAATTCAAGATCATTCCATACGCAAGAACCAATCTTTCCGGATGATCCAGATAATTGGAGAAAACAGATGCTGTATTGGTAATATTAACGTTCTCCATCAAATTGAATTTATAATAAGCCGTTCCCAGAAAACCATATTGTAAAATCGAGGAATCTCCGTCTGCTTTTAAACCGTAATTTCCTGCAAGCTGAAGATCTTTATCCAGCACAAAAGCCCATCTCGCGTTGCTCGGACGAAGGGTAACATTTACGTTATCATTCGGTCTGTACGTAATCCCCATCCCGACATTCAGATAACCGGGAGCCATAAAATTAGATATTTTTTTTGCTTCAGGATTATTTCCGTCCTCATAACCCGCAGAAAACTGAGAAATCAGACCCGCTCCTACAGAAAGATACCAGCTTTTTGAAAACTTCCTTCCGTAATTTGTGGAAACATTAATAACGTCCTGAGTTTTTCTTACACCAACACCTTTCGTATCATTTTGTCCGTAATTCAAAAGAATGATGTTTTCCCAAAGATCTTTATCTTTTTCATACGTGATGTTATAATCCAGTGCAGCAAGCCATCCCACATTGTTGGCTCCTCCACCTACCCAGTTAGAAAATGCCGCCTGATTAATCATCAGCGACTGTTTTCCTAAAACCGACCAGTGTTTAACGGTATCTACTTTAATGGCTGCGGTGTCTGTAATAACAACCTGTGCATTGGCAAAAATTCCCAGAGAAAGAGAGAGTGTGAATAAAAACTTCTTCATGAGTTCAGGATTTCATTATACAAAATTCCTTACAAAAATATTAAATATAATTTTTATGAATGTAAAACCAGCTTTAAGAAGTGAATGTGATCAGGCTTTTATCCGGTTTTTGAAGTCGTTTTTTGAAGTTTTCAATGACAAAATTAAAAGGAATTCCTTCGAAAGCCGTGAAAATCATTACTTTTTGGCTGAAATAAATTTCTGAAGAGAGATTTCATCGCCAATTTTTCCGAAATTTATCCTTGGCTTTTCATTTGACGTAAAATCTTCATGTTAAAAAACAATATAATTTCCAAAAAAGCGCTGCTTTATCCTTTGCTTATGCTTGCAGCAATGTGGCTGGGTTTCTTTTTACAGATGCAGGGCTTTTTTCAGAGCTGTTTCGGGGCGATCATTCCATTGTTGCCGGAAGGCTTGCTGGGAATTATAACGTCACCTCTTTTACACGGTAATCTCGAACATATTGTGGGAAATTCTATCCCGATCGCGGTGCTTATGTTTTTGCTGTACCAGTTTTATCCTTTAGTTGCCAATAAAGTGTTTATCACGGGCTGGCTTGCTACAGGATTTTTGGTTTGGCTTCTTCCGCCTATTGATATCATGACGGGAGATTATCTTTATACCTGTACCATCGGAGCGAGTGGAGTAGTTTATGTTCTTGCATTTTTCCTTTTTTTCAGCGGAGTTTTTAAATGGAATATGAAATTGCTTACGATTTCTCTGTTGGTCGTTTTGTATTATGGAAGTCTGATCTGGGGAATGCTTCCCGAAGAACTGTTTTCCAATCTTCAGGAACCCAGCAAAATTTCATGGCAGGCGCATCTTGCAGGTGGAATTGTAGGCGTAATTCTGGCTCTTTTATTTAAGAAAGTAGGCGATAAAAAGAAGAAGTTCATCTGGGAATTTCCAAATTATTACAGCGAAAAAGATGATAAACTCTGGCAGCAATATAAAGAAAATCATCCCGAAGATTTTATGGAGCTGCCTTACAAAAAGAAAGACGATATCTGGGAAAGACTGGATGAACTGAGAGGGAAATAATTTTAAAAAATTTCTACATTTGTGAAAACAACACAAATGTATTCTGAAGAACATCTTTATTCCATTGCTCTGCGCGAGTGTAATTTAATCGGAGATATTAATTTTTATAAGCTTGTCCGTATTTTCGGAAGTGCCAAAAATGCCTGGGAAAATACCAAAAAAGAATACAAAAAGCTCGACGGATTCGGATCTAAAATAATTTCGGACATCGGAAATCCTGCTCATTTGAAGTTTGCTGAAAACGAACTGAAGTTTTGTGAGACTAATCAGATCAAAATTAATCTAAGACATCTCCATGATCTTCCCAAACTTCTGCACGAGTGCGACGACGCACCTGCTGTTCTTTACCAAAAAGGACATTTTGACGGTGCTAAACCAATAATAAGCATGGTAGGAACAAGAAATATGACTTCCTACGGAAAGCAGTTTATTGAAGAGTTTTTTAAGGAAACGTCTTCCGGTAATTTTATTTCGGTGAGCGGTCTGGCTTTAGGCGTTGATAAAGAAGTTCATGAGCAGTCTATTCTTCATCAGGTTTCTACGGTTGCGGTTTTAGCACATGGTTTCCACACATTGTATCCTTCAAAAAATAAAAAATTATCGGAAAAAATTCTTGAAGAAGGAGGAGTTTTATTTACAGAATTCAATTCATCTAAAAAGCCGGACCGCGAGAATTTTATTCAGAGAAACAGAATTGTTGCTGGAATTTCTCCTGCGACAGTTGTGGTGGAAACAGCTTTTGGAGGCGGTTCAATCAGCACCGCAACGTTTGCCAATCAGTACAACCGCGAAGTATTTGCGCTTCCCGGAAAGATTACAGATAAACAGAGTCAGGGCTGTAATCATCTGATTTTTCAGAACAAAGCTTCGGCAATTTCCACGATAAAAGATCTTGTTGAAAATTTAGGATTTAATCATCCGGAGAGCAGAACTGAAGAATTATTTCCATGCAGTGAAGTTGTTGTTCAATTAACTGAAAATCAGAGTAAAATATTTAAAATTATTGTCGAAAATCCACAAATTTCTTTGGACGATCTTGCTGATAAAACAGACCTTTCTTCACACAAAATTTTGCCTGTAATTTTAGAATTGGAGCTTTTAGGAAGAGTAAAATCATTTTCAGGGAGACAATTTTTAGCAATATAACAATTAACGATTTCTTAATATTGCATTATTTTAAACATAACATTTAATTTTTAATAAAATTAATGATTGAATTGCTGATTTAATAATATTAAGTCATTATATTATTAAATTTTCAACAATTGTTATTTAGGGTGTTGTGAATCTTGAAAAAAAAATTAAATTTGTTGGCAATAATATTCAACCCTAATATATGGAACAATATAATATTGACCAGAAAATCCAAGAATTTATAGCTAAAATTGAGGCAAAAAACCCTAATGAGCCAGAATTTTTACAAGCAGTAAAAGAAGTTGCGGTAACTGTAATTCCGTTTATCTTAACGAAAAAGGAATATACGGGAATGAAGCTTCTAGAAAGAATGGCGGAAGCTGAAAGAATTATCATCTTCAGAGTTCCATGGGTTGACGATAAAGGAGAGATCCAGGTAAACAGAGGTTTCAGAATCCAGATGAACTCTGCGATCGGACCTTACAAAGGAGGAATCCGCTTCCATCCTACCGTAAACCTTTCTGTTCTTAAATTCTTAGCGTTCGAACAGGTGTTTAAAAACTCTTTAACAACGCTTCCGATGGGAGGAGGAAAAGGAGGTTCGGATTTCGATCCTCAAGGAAAATCTGATATGGAAGTAATGCGTTTTTGCCAGGCTTTCATGACGGAGCTTTGCAAACACATTGGTCCTGAAACAGACGTTCCTGCGGGAGACATCGGAGTAGGAGCAAGAGAGATCGGATATTTATTCGGACAATACAAAAAAATCAGAAACGAGTTTACGGGAGTTCTTACAGGAAAAGGTCTTGCGTACGGAGGTTCATTAATCCGTCCTGAAGCTACAGGATACGGTGTTGTTTACTTCGCAGAGCAGATGCTTAAAACGATCGGACAGACTTTCAAAGATAAAACGGTAACGGTTTCAGGTTTCGGAAACGTAGCTTGGGGAGTTATTAAAAAAGTAAACGAACTGGGAGGAAAAGTAGTAACGATTTCCGGACCGGACGGTTATGTGTATGATAAAGACGGAATCGACGGAGATAAGATCGATTATCTGTTGGAATTAAGATCTTCCGGAAACAACAGAGCGGAAGATTATGTGAAGAAATATCCTTCTGCAGAATTCTTCGCAGGAAAACGTCCTTGGGAAGTAAAGTGTGATGTTGCGATCCCTTCTGCAACCCAAAACGAATTAGACTTGGAAGATGCTAAATTGTTGGTGGAAAACGGATGCGTTTGTGTAACAGAAGCAGCAAACATGCCTTCTACACTTGATGCGATCAACTATTTCTTAGACAATAAAGTATTGTTCTCTCCGGGGAAAGCTTCAAACGCGGGTGGTGTTGCGACTTCAGGTCTTGAAATGACGCAAAACTCAATCCGTCTGAATTGGACTTCTGAAGAAGTTGATGCAAGGCTGAAAGAGATCATGATCGGAATTCACAAAGCGTGCAGAGACTACGGAAAAGAAGAAGACGGTTATGTAAACTACGTAAAAGGTGCCAATATCGCCGGATTCGTGAAAGTTGCTGAAGCAATGTTAGCTCAGGGAGTAGTATAAAATACAAAGGTTGGGAAAATTCCCGACCTTTTTTCATATAACCTGTTCCCGGGATTATAAATGGGAAAAAAGTAAAAAGTGAAAGGAGAAAGCGTTGATTATTCAGCGCTTTTTTTTATTTTTAACGCTACGTTCGAAAGGTCTTGTTTTCGAATGATGTGAATATTTTTCGATCGTAAAGGCATTTCATTAAGCTAATGATAATCATTTTAATTCAGATGAAATTAACATCTTCATGTCATTTCGACATAGGAAAATCTATAACGTCTCAACCAAAGACAGATTCTTCACTTTGCTACACTTCGTTCTGAATGACAATAAGAACTGCCAAAAAGTGAAAAATCATTACATTTAATTCATGAAAAATATATTTGAAAATATTGATGAATATATTGCTTTGTCACCTGAAATCAAGGATAAATTAGAAAGTCTCAGAAAGCTGATTCTTTTGCAAAATTCTGAAATTGAAGAGTATATTGGCTATCAGATGCCCGCTTTCAGATACAAAAATAAACCCTTGGTGTATTTTGCAGGGTATAAAAAACATATCGGATTTTATCCCGGAGCAGAAGGAATAAAAGAATTTAAGGCTGAATTTAAAAAAAGCAATTATAAATTTTCAAAAGGAGCCGTACAGTTTCCTGTAAATGAGGGTCTTCCTGAAGAATTAATAAAGAAAATTGTTCAGTTCAGACTTGAGGAAATAAATCAAAAAAATCCTGAAAAATGATTCAGGATTCTCTTTATTTGCATATCTATTATTCATTCAAAATTTGATATCATGTTAAATACAACTTTCGTACAAAATTCATGATCTCTACTTCTTTTAACTTGATTTATAATTATTTAAGATAAATTATACTGTTTGATATTTAAATAAAAAAATCCTGAAACATTACATTTCAGGATCTTCTTTCTACTTCTTAAAAATTTAAATACTTACTTCGACTTTTTCTTCTTGGATTTCTTTTCTTCTTTTATATCGTCTGTGGATTTGGTGGTGTCTGTTACAGGTTCTGTATTGGCATTTACAGTGGTTTCTGCGGATGCTGTTGTGGCGGGTGTTGTTGCTTCAACAGTGGCAGTGGTGCCTGTATTTTGGTTTTGGCTTGACGTTCCGGAAGTTGTCTCCCAGTTGGTGGTTGCCTGTGAATTCTGTTGGGTCTGAGTGGTCGATGGATTATTAGAATTTGTGGACGAATTTTGTTGATGTTACCGTCTGAGCCGATACTGCGATTACTCCGACTAATGTAAACGCTGCTGTTAAAACTAACTTTTTCATAATATTAATATTTAAATGGTTGTTTAACTTAAACGCAGCTGTTTTATCTAATATTATGTGTGAAGTCTTTATTTAACGGACTTTATAATTATTTAAGACGGATTTTGAATTGTATATTATTTTCCTAAATTTTTCATAATTCGCTCTACAAATTCGTACGCAGCAGGACAAATAACAGTATTTTTAATCATTAAATTATTGATCTGGTAGATCTTTTTTCTGTCGGTATGAGGATATTCTCTGCACGCTTTCGGACGAACCTCATAGATGGAGCAGGTATTGTCTTCATTTAAAAAAAAGCACGGCAAATTCTGAAGAACTTTATCATTATCTTCATCTACACGCAGGAATTTTGCTTCAAAATCGGCAGGTTTCATGCGAAGATGCTTAGAAATTCTTTCAATATCCTTTTCGGTATAAAGCGGTCCTGTAGTTTTGCAGCAGTTGGCGCATTGCAGACAGTCTATTTTTTCAAAAACCTCTTCATGAGTTTCCTGAACGATATAATCCAGATTTTTTGGCGGTTTCTTTTTCAGTCCGTCGAGAAATTTTTTATGCTCTTTCTGCTTTTGTAAAGCCTGTTTTTTATAAAATTCTAAATCCATTTATTCTTCTTCTTCCATGAATACCGGAAGTTCTGCTTTTTGATAATCACTTATTTTATCCAGATTCAGCACCGTGGAAAGATTATCTTTATCAGGATAATACATCGGGGAAAATTTTGCACCGTACACGATTTCTTTGGTTATATAAGAAGTTCTCTGAACCACCGTATTGGAAAAAACCTCATCAAAAGCACGGATATGCACAATAATTTCAATTCCTGTATTTTTAAAATCCTCTTCTGAAAATCCATAAAAAGGGGATTCTTCATCAATTTCATGAACAATTGTCCAGTTCAGAGCCAATGTATTGATTTTGCTGAACTGCGTTTTCAACTGATAAAAATTACTTCTCGGTGTACCGTTTTCTACCACTTCAATAGCCGTGGTAATAACAACTTCGGCGTCTGTTAGCGCATTATTTTTATAAGGTGCCAGTCTGAACATCAAAGCTGAAGTTTCTTTAAATGGTGCGATAACGGCAATTTCAGAAAATTTCAGATATGCTCTCGGTCTTGAGAACCTCCCGTAGAAAAGTCCCGTTGCAATGGCAAAGGTAAGCAATCCCAGAAAAGCTTCAAAGGTAGCGACAAGACTGGCTGTAAAACCTACAGGAGCAATTCTTCCGTATCCTACTGTTGTAAAAGTTTGGGAACTGAAGAAAAAAACATCAATAAATTCATTCACAGGATTGCTTTTATCAATTCCTGTTAAATGTTCTACTCCGATAAGATAATAGATTAAAGCAAAAAATAAATTAACCAGAATATAAGCAATAACAAGATAGGAAATGAACTGAAAACTGGACAGTTCCAACATCGTGTGGTACCAACTGTATCTGTTGAAAATATTCACCCCTTTTCTGTTGACGTTCGGAAGACCATCTTTGTTGATAAACCTTCCCGAAACATTGCTGCCAAAACCACTGTTTTCGGTGTTTTTCTGCTGAATTTTTTTTCTGAATCCCCGTGCCATTTTTATATCATTTTGTTTTTACTTTTTCTGTTGATTCTAAACCTGAAAAATAAACTGATTTATCAATTCGAATCAAAATCAACATACAAAGATAAAATAATGTTGTGATGAATTTTGTAAAAGGATGGATGAAAATTTTTAGCTAAAATATGAAAATTTCAAATGAATTTTAACACCAGAAAGCAGTTCACGGAATACATTAATTTTCTTCTAAAAAAAGCTAAAAAATAAAGTAACAGCATTGAGATTGCCTAAAAATGATCCTTATGCAAATAAAATAAAGGTTACAGCTTTGAAGCTTCCCCAAACAATTATTCCTGCAGCTGATAAAATTGTTGAGATGCGTAGAAAGTATGAAGCTTATCTAAAGTACGAAACAGATGGACATTATAGTACTGTGTATTTAGTTTGTCTGATGTTAGGGATGGATTCTAAACTAGCACAACAATTAGCAACAGCAACGGAAGCTCCGGATACCACAATGCATAGTGCAAAGAAGTATGAATTAAATGATACTTGGGCTAACAGATTTCATCAATTAAATACACATTCTTTAACCAATGGCTTTCATGGCTCAGATGAATTAATTACAGCGTTATTGTTTTTATATACTGAAGTTTCTGACATAAATGAATTAGGGAGGTTACTGCACCGTTTTGGAGATACGTATGCTCATACTGAGCTTAATAATACTGAAGACTGGGAGAGTGTTAAAAAGGTGGATTTAAATGAGCATACAGAATCATAGGCTTATAAAATTAATGAAGTTGTGAAGGAAGGAGGTTTCAAATTTTTAACTTCGGAAGACTTACAAAAAAAATATTTAGATGGTAAAACATTTAAAGAATATTTAGATGAAGTTTACTTGAATAATAAAATACATCCAAGTGATACATTTAAAATGTATGGTGATGTAAATGGGTTTATTGGTTTTTTTTTGGTATCACCACTGAACATGCAATGACACCAGATGCTTCTACACTGGATTATATTTATATCAGACCAAAATGGTATTTGGCATATGTTGAAAATTTAGCATATTTAATAAGCTTCAAATTTGGATTAGATATAGGAGGTTTTAAAAAAGAGTTTGCTTTATTTGAAAGAATGGTTAATTTTGTGAAGAAGATGTCTTGCTCTCTGAAAGGAATTATTGATTTTGAAATAGCAAAACGTTTAGGATTTAATCAGTTTTTTGTTCCTGTTTATTATGCTTCAGGGGATAGAGCTGCTGCAAGTGTTGATAGTGTGAAGACAGATTATTTACAAGTGGCTAAAGATATTGTGCGAGATACAAAATCATATTTAAAAGAACAAAATATTTTGGAAAAAAACATAATTGTTACAGAGATTTTTAATCCAAATATATTACTTATTAATAAAAATGGTTTTTTCAGGACAGAGGCTTTTCAAATAACAATTATAAAATAAATTCATGATGTTACATTTTTCAAAGCCAATTATTTTAATTTTATTATTATGCTTTATTGTTGGATACAAATACTTATTTATTGATCAATGTAATATTAGATTTTTAGTAGGAATTGTAATTCTCTTTTCATCTATAAGTTACTTTGAAACTCAAATTCGACATTCGAATGGTCATGGAAGTGTGATTATTTATATATTTAATTTTATTTTTCATACTATACACAATTTCAACAATCTCTCTATACTGGAAGAAATCTAAAATCATTAGTGTTTTGATTCCAATTGGAATCTACATTTTTTATTTAATTTACGTTTTTTTCTTTTTCGAGTTTGCCAAAATTTATGAAAAAACAGTTTTATATTCTTTGTTTTTTCTTTTTTCCCAATTTACATTTACAATTATTGTAAAATATTAATTAACAGTAAAAAGGTTTAAATTGCAAAAATCAGTAGCACAGACCAACCTTGTTTCGGTTTGAATTGACCACCAATTATCAAATGTTCTGATTTCTGAAAAGTCATTGTATTACTGACGAACTAATGCTCAATTCAAGCCGAAATTACAGGATCCCTCAAAAATAAAACAGAAGTAGCTAATATTGCTTTGCTATTTTCTAAAAACAAATGAGAAAAAAACAGTTTTTATTTATTTTATTGATCTTGTCAGCAGGCTTTACTGCTTATTTCGGATATATTTACTTTTATTCAAGTGACATTATAGATTACGGATTATATTGTGGCGATGGATTTACAGAATGTTATGAGGTGGTAAAAAGATGGATTAAAATCCATACAATAATCCTGGCCATTATTTATATTATTTTTTTCTTGGTGCAAAGAAAAAATCAGCATGTAGAACAAGAGATTGACTTTTGGACACTTTTGCTAATTTTTGGTATAAATATATTTCATTGGAATGATATTAACTCTTCTTGGGGGATTTTAGCATTACCTTTAAATAGTTTTTTACTTCTTTATTTTCTATTTTTTAGAAGTAGTTTAAAAAAATATATTTATTTAAGCATTCTTTTTTATTTTTTGATTTATTTAAACTTAGTATATAATATTTCTGAACTGTTTTACTACAACCAGAAATATAACAGCTATGAGAATTACTTATATATTTTTAATACCTTATTATTGCTTGTATTTTTAATTCTTAGAACTAAAGATTTATTGAATCTAAAAAAATAAAAAAATAATACAATGATTACAGACGAATATTTTATCGCCGAAAGTTATATGACGGTAAAAATGGTAAAAGAAGTAATGGCAGAATTTACTTGGCCCGTCACTTATAGTGTAGAAAAATATAATGAATACCATATTAGTCTTAAGTTTCCACTCTGTGAAATAGATTTGTACAATGTACCCGAAGATGGTGTTAATGTGTCCTTTTTGACTTATGATGGCGGAAAAACATTAAATGCAGATGAAATAGACATTATTGGCTTTATAGATAACCATGATCCCAAAAGGGATTATGCAATTGAATATGGAACAGGTGGATGTACTAATTTAGCGTCCAGTTAAAGTTAAGCATAAAACCTTAATTTTAACCTATGAAACGAGAGAGAAAA